>JBAWDI010000052.1:0-3353 GCA_049590695.1 Bryobacteraceae bacterium | reverse complement strand
AACAGAACCAGCACGGCGTTGTGGCCGGGGATGGCTGCCGGCGTCCCGTCCATGGCGTACTTGCCCCGCCGGGGTCCTAGAATGCAGGCGATTGACCAAGCCGTGAGGCCACCCACCGCTTGAATGCAACCGGCGCCGCCGGCATCCAAAAAGCCACGCCCCAGGCCACAATTCACCCCCAGTTGCGCCAGCCACCCGCCGCCCCACACCCAGTGAGCGAATATCGGGTAGGTGCAACCGGCCAGAAGGGCCGTGGACGCGCAGGCGGCGCCCAAGCGCCAGCGGTCGGTTCCGGCGCCCAGCGGAATCAGCGCCGCCAGACCCACGCTGAACATCTGCAGCAATGCCACCAACGAGGCCGGAGAGCCTTCCGGCGGCAACCCTCGAAGGAAAAACGGTTCGGCCGCAATCCAGTTCCATGATTTCCCGGCCACCGCGACCACATGCGCGGGCCCGGCCGCGAATCCCTGCCAGACGAACCCGCAGAAGAAGTACACCAGGACCGCGACGGCCAGAATCGAGAGCGACGACAGCATGGAATGAGCGGCGCTGCGCGAGCGGCCCAAGCCCGCATTGATCAGCGAGAGCCCCGCGGCGGCGAGCGGAACCAGGAAGATGAGCAGAACACAAAGCGCCGTGGCTGTTTCGGAAAACTGCGTCATCTCTTCTCCCTCCGAAGAAGGCGGTGGGAGCGGACGACCAGCACCAGCCCCAGTACTTCCACGCCCGTTCCAGCCGTCACAAAGCCGGCGATCGGCGAAGACGGCCTGAGAAGCGCGATTGCGCCGAGGACGATTCCCCATCCCGCCAGGAGCAGTAGAAAACCGGCAATTCTCATAGCGCCAAGTTCAGAATAACCGATAACGCGCACCGAAAAGCGAGCGACGCTTCCGGTATTTTTGAATGATTCCAATAGAAATTATCTATTCGCTTTTGCGCCCGCGAACCGGTAAATTAAATATAACCCGTCACGGTGGCCGCCCAGTCCGCATGGCCACGAGCAACCAGCTTAGTCGCTGATCGCCTACTTCATTTTATTAGGAGCTAATGACATGCGGAAGATTCAGGTAGCTATTCTCTTAACCGTATCCCTGGCGATGGCAGCGGCGGCCAGCGCACAGACGGCTGCTACGCCGGACAATTCTCCCGCGGCGGAAACGGCCGCGGTTCAGACACCGCCCCCAGCCGCGCCTCCAGCCCCGGCAGCGCTCCCCTCGCCATCCATAACGGGTCCGCTGGCGGGACTTCCCCCAGCCATCTTCGACGCCGGACCTTTCGGCAAAATCGCCGTGAACGGCATTCTCGACGGTCTGGGCACGTGGACCGGGAATCACGTGCCGGGCGATAACAACACGCAAGCGGCCCTGAGCAACGGGCAGGTATTCATTCAGAAGACCGACGGCTGGTTTCAGTTCTACCTGCAGGCGGGCGCCTACAATCTTCCGGATCTCGGGGTTCCTTTCCTCGCCACCGATAAGACGGTGTCCAACCTCTATGGCCCGATGCCGGTCGCCTATCTGAAGCTGCAGGCGGGGAAGAACACCTCTATCCTGGTCGGTGAGTTGCCCACACTGATCGGCGCCGAGTACACCTTCTCCTTCGAAAACATGAACATCGCTCGCGGCCTGCTGTGGAACCAGGAAAACGCCGTCAATCGGGGAATCCAGGTGAATCAGACCATGGGCAAAGTCACCGCCTCGCTGAGTTGGAACGACGGCTTCTATTCCAACCGCTATTCCTGGCTGACCGGGTCCCTGACCTATGCCAGCGGGCCCCATACCGTGGCCTTCGTAGCGGGTGGAAACGCGGGGAAGACGGCCTTTCAGAGTTACGCCACACCGGTGCAGAACAACAGCAGTATTTACAATTTCATCTACACATACAGCAAGGGATCCTGGATTGTCCAACCCTACTGGCAATACACCAATGTGCCCACCAACGCCAAGATCGGCATCGTCAAGGGCGCGTCGACCGACGGCGCTGCGATCCTGGTGAGCCGCGCCTTCAAGCACGGTTTCGCGCTCCCGCTGCGCTTTGAATACATTGCGAGCTCGGGGAACGCCGCCCAGCAGGCAGTCAACCTGATGTACGGTCCAGGCAGCGCGGGCACGTCGATTACCGTGACGCCCACCTTTCAATATGGCGGGTTCTTCTTTCGCGGAGACGTTGGCTATGTTCACCTGAGCAGCCTCACGCCGGGTGACGGCTTCGGTCCCGCGGGCAAAGACCAAAACCAGCCCCGAGCCATGGCTGAAATCGGATTCCTCTTTGGCAACAACATAGTCGAGAAGAAACCGTAACACAAAGGCATCTCGTCAACCATTTCTTTACGAGGAGACTCAACCAGGAGGTTACTATATGGCAGATAACACCGAAGTCACGATGCAGAAGACTCTGGGCTTGACTGGCCTGACGATGAACGCCATGGCGCTCATCGCTCCCGGCGCCTTTCTTTGGCTCACGTTTCTGATTCAGGCGGGCACGGGCCAGACTTCTCCGTCCATGTGGATCGGAATCTTTGTCGCGCTGATGCTGTGCCTGGCTACGGCCGTATGTTACGCGGAGATGGCCAAGCTCTATCCCGGAACCGGCAGTTCGTATTACTTCGCCGAGCAATCGTTCTTGAACCACGACGACGTCTGGCGCTGGGCGCGGCTGGCCAAGTTCATCGTGGGATGGGCCTCGCATCTTTACTACTGGATCTATCCCGGCGTGATGGTAGCGGTCATGGGAATCCTTTGCGGCTACCTGGTGGGCACGCTGTGGCCCGGTTTCATGAGCGCTACCAACCCCGGCACGGCGTTCATGATGTTGATCGCGATCGCATTCTCGTTCCTGATCGCCTATATCGCCCATCGTGGCGTGAACGGCTCCACGGCGGTGAATATCGCCATCAATGTGATTCAGATCGCCGCGCTCGTGCTGTTCGCCGCGCTGGCTCTCGGCTATCGCTCGAGCCACCCGGCGGGGAGCGTTGGCTATCAGTTCGATTCCACATCGGGCGACGCCTACAACTACCAGTTCGCCACCACCAAAGCCACCGTAAACGGGCAGACCACCGAGACCATTGTTCGCGACGCGGACGGGAAGCCCAAGCCCCTGCTGGATGCGGCCGGAAAGCCGGCGCCGTACCTGGTGACTTATCCCGAGAAGGACGACAAAGGCAACTTCATGACCCACTCCAGCGCCGGATCGGTGGTGGGCATTCACAACGTAAGTTGGGCGTTCATTCAGGCTACCGTCGCGATCCTGATTTTGGTCGGGTTTGAATCCGTAACTTCAATGGGCGGCGAGGCCAAGAACGCCAAGCGCGACGTGCCCATCGCAGTCATCACCTCACTGCTCGTTCAGGG
>JBAWDI010000051.1:0-3473 GCA_049590695.1 Bryobacteraceae bacterium | reverse complement strand
CTGCATACTCGATTCATGGCGGAAGCCTCCGGACGTTGAGATTGGTTCTTTCGAGGGAACCCAATCCAAACTACCAGAGCTTCCGCCCGAATCCGAAACCTAATTTGGACAAGCCTGAGGCATGCCTGGCCCCTACTCCCATTCGATAGTGCCGGGCGGCTTGTGGGTCAGGTCGTAGAACACGCCGGCGATGCCATCCACCGCCATGACCTCCGCGCACATTTTCCGCAGCAGATCGTCTTCCATGGCGACGGATTGGGCGGTCATCCCGTCCACCGAGTCCACCGGGCGCAGGACGATGGAATCGGGGGCTTCCTCCGTCCCCAGCGGGATCAGGATTACGGGGAACTGCCAGATGCGGCGGTCGTAATCGCTTTCGTGGGAGAGCCGGCGCACGATGGCGTCGGCGCGCCGCAGGCGGGCGATGCGCTCCGGGCTCAGCGAGCAGGCTCGGACCCGCATTTCCGCGACCGGAACGCGCGTTTCCACGCTGGCGACCACGCGGTTGACGCCGGAGACGCGGTTGATCAGGGCCGTGGCGCGGGCGTGGTCCAGCGTATCGATCGCCAGCACCGGGGCGTAGCTTCGGGAATCGCCCTGCACGCCCACCGAATGCACGGGGATGACGACGCCATCCGGCGTGGCCCGCACGGGCGCGTCCGATTCCGAGCAGAGACAGCGGATTGCCAGGCCGGGGCCGGGGAACGGATGGCGGTCCAGCAGCTCGGCGGCCAGGCCCAACTCGCGGCCGATCTCGCGCACCTCATCCTTGTAAAACGATTTCAGCGGTTCCACGATGCGGCCGGATTGGATGAGCGCTTGAATGCCGGCCACGCGATTGTGATGCGTCTTGATGACGGCGGCATTTTCGGTGCCGCCGGATTCGATGGTGTCGGGGTAGATGGTGCCCTGACCGAGAATCCAGTGCTCGTCCATCAGGCTGCGCGACTGGATGACGCGCTCCTGCACGCGCACGAATTCCTCGCCGATGATGTGGCGCTTCTTCTCGGGATCGGTGACGCCGCGAAGCGCGCCCAGGAACCGCTCTTCGGCGCGCTCCACCGCGAGGCCCGCCATGCGCTGCACAAAATCGGTTTCTCCCTCGCGCATCAGGCCGGTATCGACGTACACGCCGCGCACGCGGCCGTGGCCCAGCGCGCGCGTCGCCAGGGTGAACGCCACGCTGGAATCCACCCCGCCGCTGACGAAGAAAAACACGTTGCGATGGCCCACGCACTCGCGGATCTCCCGCTCCAGCATGGGCACCCGGTGGCGCGGATTCCAATCTTTCCGGCACTCGCAGACGCGGAAGAGGAAGTTGGCGAGGTATTCCTTGCCGCGGGCGGTATGGACCACCTCGGGGTGAAACTGCAGGCCGTAGAGTTTCCGTTGGGGGGCCGCAATGGCCGCCATGGCGCACGTCTCGGTATGGCCGGGTGCCGAAAAGCCCTCCGGGAGAACGCCTACCACATCGCGGTGGCTCATCCAGATTTGCTGGAGGCCCCCGAGCCCGGCGAACAGCGGATCGGTGGTTTCGTCGAGCTCCAGCATGGCCAGGCCGTACTCGCCCTTCTCGCCCTTGCGAACCTGGCCGCCGAGCAGGTGCGCCATGAGCTGCTGTCCGTAACAGATCCCCAATACGGCCTGTCCTTGGGCAAAGATGCCGGCGTCTACCGTGGGGCTCCCGGGGTCGTAAACGCTCGAAGGGCCGCCGGAGATGATGATGCCCTTCGCGAAGGCGATGGCCGCGGCCGGGGTCTCACTGGGCCGCACTTCGGCGTAGACCCCGAGATCGCGGACTTTCCGCGCGATCAGATGACAGTATTGCCCGCCCGCGTCCAGGACCACGATTTGTGGAGTGGGATTCAATCTCCGATGGTAGCAAGGCCAAAGCTTTCAGCCAACCGCTGACGGCTGGAAGCTTCGTTACCCAATCGTCAGCTCCGCGGGCGCACCCGTTTCGCACCCGATGGCCTTGGCCGCCGATCCCTGGCTCACCGAAACCTCCAGGTATCCCGAACTTCCCACAATCAGAAATAGCTCGCCAGGGCCGCATTCGGCGTAGTTGTGCGCCATCACCCCGACCTGCCGCGGTCCGATGGCCAGCGAGAAGTTCTTGCGGTCCAGGTCCGGGAACTCGCTCTCGTGGAAGTTGGTCACGATGTTGCCGAAACGGTCGATTCTCAGAATCCGCCCGGTCCACGTGCGTTTTCCGGTGCGCTGCGGCTTCTCGAACGACGGCCGCAGGTAGTCCTGAATGAGTCTGCCCATGCGCGAGGGCGGCACGCCGGCCGCCAGGTGCGCCGCCACCGGCGAGAAGATATCGCGGCCGTGAAACGTCCGGCTCACCGGCTTCCGGAAGTACCGGTCGTTCGAAATCAAACGGACCTTGTGTTTCTCGCGCGAGTAGATCATGGAAAGAACGCCGTTGTCCGGCCCCACGAAATACTGCCCGGCGGCCTCCAGCAGGATCGGCCGGCGCGAGGTGCCCACGCCCGGGTCCACCACCACCACGTGCACCGTTTTTCTGGGGAAGCACGGGTACGCCTGCGCGATCAGGTAGGCGCCCTCGGCGATCTCGAACGGGCTGACGCCGTGACTGATATCCACGATCCGCGCTTGCGGGCAGATCGTCAGGATTACGCCCTTCATGACGGCCACGTAGTGGTCCGAAAGGCCGAAATCCGAGGTGAGCGTGAGGATCGGTGCGGGCATTGGTAAAATGAATGTCGGTGCAACGCTTTTATTTCGACCACAACGCCACCACTCCCCTTGCTCCCGAGGTTCTGGAGACGCTGACGTCGTGTCTCGGTCAAGTGTATGGTAACGCTTCCAGCATCCACCATTTTGGCCAGGCCGCCAAACAGCGGCTGGAAGCGGCCCGCCGGCAGCTCGCGGTGTTGATCCACGCCAACCCGAACGAAGTGGTCTTCACCAGCGGCGGCACGGAGGCCGATAACATGGCGGTGCTGGGGGTGGCGCGGGCGGCCCTCGGCGCGACGAAGCACGTCGTCACCACCGCCGTCGAACATCCGGCGGTGCTGGGACCATGCGCCCAACTCGAACGCGAGGGTATCCCCGTCACCCGGCTGCGCGTGGGTTCCGACGGTGTGGTGGATCCCGACGATGTGCGCCGCGCGCTGCGGCCCGATACGGTTCTGGTCTCGGTCATGCACGCCAATAACGAGCTGGGCACCATCCAGCCGGTGGAGGAGATTGCGCGCATCACGGCGCGGGCCGGCGTTCCTTTCCACGTGGATGGCGTGCAGGCGCTGGGCAAGATCCCGGTGGATGTCGAGACCGCGGGCATCGATCTCTACAGCGTGAGCGGCCACAAGGTCTACGCTCCCAAGGGCGTCGGCGCCCTGTACGTCCGCGGGGGCACGAAGCTCGCGCCCATCGCTTTCGGCGGCCAGCACGAGCGCGGCCGCCGCCCTGGCACGGAGAACCTTCCCGGCATCGCGGCATTCGGC
>JBAWDI010000050.1:0-3045 GCA_049590695.1 Bryobacteraceae bacterium | reverse complement strand
GTTCACCAGCCGCAGCCGCTGGCGCTCGTCGAAGGCGAAAATGGCCACGTCGATTTCCCTCATGACGCTGCGCAGCAGCGTGGTGGCTTCCATGGCGCCCAGGCGCTGCTCGCGCAAAGTGCTGCCCAGCGTATTCACCTCGCGCATCACTTCGCCCAAGGCGTCGTCGGGCTTCGGCGAGCGGCCGCGCACCGAGAAGTCGCCCTCGCGCAGGGCGGCCAGAAGGTTCGAGAGCGTTTGCAGCGGAAACACCACCCGCTCCCGCACCGCCATGGCGAAGCCCAGCCAGGCGCACAGGATCAGCAGCGTGAGAGTCCACTGCGTGCGGGCGGCGTAGTCGCCGGTCCACAAAATGATCAGAGCGCAGGCCGAACCCGGCAGCCCCGCCAGCAGGGCCAGCAGCACCACGCGTCCTTCATAGCCGATCTTGGCGGATTTGCGGTGAGGGGGCATGGGATAGCTGGGGTCACAATCCGTATCGCTGCAGACGCCGGTAGAGGGCGCTGCGGCTCAGCCCCAGGGCATTGGCCGCATGGCTCACGTTTCCATTGAAGCGCGCCAGGGCCTTCTTGATGAGCAGCGCCTCCACGTCCTCGAGGCTCATCTCCTCGATGCGGGGCGGGCCTTCTCTTCCGGCGCGCAGCCCCAGATCGGCCGCGCGAACGGTGTCGCCCTGCGCCATCAGGACGGCGCGCTCGACGGCATGGTCGAGTTCCCTCACGTTGCCCGGCCAGAGGTGCGCCAGCAGCGCCTTGATGGCGCTTTCGTCGAAGCCCGTGAGGGGCTTGCGGTAGTGTTCCGCGTGTTGCCGCAGGAAGTGCGACGCCAGCACGGGAATGTCTTCGCGGCGGTCGCGCAGGGGCGGCAGCCGGAGCTCGATGGTGTTCAGGCGGAAGAGCAGGTCCTGGCGAAACCGCCCCTCGGCCACGGCCGCGTGCAGGTCCGCGTTGGTGGCCGAGAAAATGCGCACATCCACCCGGCGCGTTTTCGAGGACCCTACGCGCTCGAACTCGCCGGCCTCGATAGTGCGCAGCAGCTTGGCTTGCAGGGCCTGCGAGATATTGGCGATCTCGTCCAGAAACAGGGTGCCCCCGTCGGCCATTTCGAAGCGTCCCACGCGGTCGGCCTTGGCGTCGGTGAAAGCGCCCTTCACATGGCCGAACAGCTCGCTTTCGAAAACGCCTTCGGCCAGCCCGCCGGTGTTGACGGTCACCAAAGGGCGCGTGGAGCGTAGCGAGGCCGAGTGCAGCGTCTGCGCCACCAGCCCCTTGCCCGTGCCGTTTTCGCCGGTAATCAGCACGTTGGCATCCGACGGGCCGACGCGCGAAATCACATCCAGCACCGGCCGCATGGCCGCCGACTGCGCGATCAACCGCGGGAAACGCTCGGCGCGCAGGGTCCGGTTTTCCTCCTCGAGCCGCTGCCCTTTGCGCAGCGCGCGCCCCAGCTCGATCTGGGTCTTGAGAATGGCCGAGAGCCGCGTGTTGTCCCAGGGCTTCTGAATGAAATCGCGCGCCCCGCGCCGCATGGCTTCCACGGCCAGCTCCACCGACCCCCAGGCCGTCATCACGATCACCGGCAGGTTGGCGTCGAGGGTCTGTATGCGGTTGAGCAGGTCGAGGCCTTCGGCGCCCGAGGTGGTGTCGCGCGTATAGTTGAGGTCCATCAAGACGGCGTCGAAGTCGCGCGCTTCGATGGCGTGCAAAGCGGCGGCGGGCGATGTCACGGCCTCCGATTGATAACCTTCGCCCTTGATCAGGAAGCGGAGGGCTTCGAGGACATCGGCCTGATCGTCGGCGATGAGGATGGAGGGCGTGCGAGGGTCGGAAGATTTCATCTAGATTCTATTCATAGCGCAAAGCCACGATGGGGTCGATGAGCATGGCCCGGCGCGCGGGAATGTAGATGGCCAGCGCGGCGGCGGCAACCAACGCCAAGGCAATGCCGATGAAGGTGGCCGGGTCGGTGGCCGTCACGCCCCAAACCAGCGACGCCATCAGCCTGGCGAGCGCGTAGGCCGCGGCCAGACCCGCCACCAGGCCGGTAGCCGCGGTCAGCATCCCGCGGCGGAAAACCATGCCGAGCACGTTCTCGCGTGGCGCTCCCAGGGCCATGCGGATGCCGATGTCGTGCGTCTGCTCGGAAACCAGGTACGCCATCACGCCATACACCCCGATGGAGGAGAGCGCCAGCGCCAGCAGGCCGAAAACGCCCATCCACACGGCCACGTAGTCGATGCCCAGGGCTTCGTCGCGCCGCAGCGCTTCCAGGGTGGCGACCAAGGTGATGGGCTGCTCGGCGTCCACCGAGCGGATGGCCGCCATGACCGCCGGCGCCAGGCGCAAGGGATCGGGGTGCCCTTCGGGCCCGGCGCGGACGCCAATGTCCATGCCCGTCCTGGGCGCCTGCACGTAAGGGACGTAGACGGTAGCGACCGGTTCGCGGTTGAAAACGCTTTGCGGCGCGTTGCCCACCACTCCCACGATGGTGAGCCATCGTCCGGCCTCCTCCGGAACGCCGATCTGAATGCGCCTGCCGACGGGCAACGGCTCGCCCGGCCACCAGCGCCGCGCCATGCGCTCGCTGATCACCGCCGCGCGGAGACTATTAGCGCCGTCGGCCGCGCTCAGCAAACGCCCGGCGATGAGCGGAATGTGCATGGTCTCGAAATAGTTTACGCTCACCGCTTGGTAGGCGCCGCTGGGCAGGTTGCCCGGTTCCGGCGGCTTGCCCTCGATGGTGAATACCCGCCAGGGCGGCTGGCCATTGTAAGGCATCGAGGATGCCGCCACAGCGGAGCGCACTCCGGGAATGGCGCTCGTGCGTTCCAGGACCTGGCGATAGAATGCGGCCTGCTGGTAGCTCTCACGATACTTGTTCTCGCTGATCTCGAGCTCCAGCGTGAGCATGGTGGCGGGTTCGTACCGCTCGCCGCTCGCGGCGAGGGTTTGGAAGCCGCGGACCATCAGGCCCGCCCCCACCAGCAGCACCACGGCCAGCGCGATCTCCGCCGCCACCAGGATGGCCCGCAGGCGGTGCTTGCCG
>JBAWDI010000049.1:0-4327 GCA_049590695.1 Bryobacteraceae bacterium | reverse complement strand
CGTTTTTGCTACGATCAGGGCTAAGCCTTGAGGGATGTGGTGGTTACAAGCCCTATTGCAAAAACGTTGGGACAGCAGTGGGACAGACGCATTTTCCGCTGCGGAAAAATGCGTCTGTCCCCTTTTTCACCCGCCGTAGGGCATCGGCGGCACTCTTCCGAGCTCGCGCGAGTACACGGTCAGAGCGCCGCGATGGTGCGCGGTGTGCTCCACCATGGCCCATACGATGTCGCTGATGGGTTGGCCGCCCATGATCGGGCCGGGCGGGAGTGGCCGCGCCAGATCCGCCGGGCTGCACGAGCGGAGAACCTGGATAGCGTTGGCGTACGCCGCTTTGAGCATCTGGCGGGCGGCGGCGAGCGAGGTGATGGCCTCGAGGGCCTGGGCGTGTTTCGCGAAATCGAGGTCGTAACCTTCGGGGCGGAATGCGCCCTCGATGAACCAGTCCAGAGTCTGTGCCGTGTGCGCCACCTGCTGCGCGACGGTCATCATGCCTTCCCGCGGGCGGAACCCGGAGTCGGCTTCATCGAGCACCCTGGTGGAGCGCTCGAAAAAATCCTGGCTGGCGACAAGTTGATTGGCAAAGTCGTAGTGTTGCGGTTTGGGGCTCATAGACTACACTATACTGGCTGCTGATGCCCTCGGTTCTCATAGCCGGCGGCGGCCTTTCCGGCCTCGCCGCGGCAGCCGCTTTGGGCGGCGCTGGTTTCGACGTGGACCTCTTCGAGGTGCGCCCGTTCCTGGGCGGACGCGCCACGTCCTACCCCATTCCCGGCCCGAACGAGGACGCCGCCGAGACCATCGATAACTGCCAGCACCTGCTGTTGCGCTGCTGCGTCAACCTCCTGGATTTCTACCAGCGCCTGGGGGTCCGCGACCTGATCCGCTTCCATAAGGAGGTCTACTTTCTGGAGCCCGGAGGCCGCCTCTCTGTCCTGCGCCGCGGCCGGCTGCCGGCGCCGTTCCACTTCACCGGATCGTTTCTGCGGATGCGCTGCCTCAACCGCGCGGACAAGTTCGGCATCGCGCGCGCGCTGCTGGCCATCCGCCGCGAACATACCCGCCGTACGGATCTGGACCGCATCAGCATGCTCGACTGGCTCCTCCAGAAACGCCAGACGCCGCGCGCCATCGACCGCTTCTGGCGCCAGATCCTGGTCAGCGCCGTCAATGAGGACCTCGACCGCATGGCTGCTGTGCACGGGTTCCAGGTCTTCTGGCTGGGTTTTCTGGCGCGCGCGGATTCCTACGAGATGGGAATCCCCACCGTTCCCCTGGCCCAACTCTATGCCGCCGACGCCTGGCAGCGCCTGCCCAACGCGCGCTTCCACCTCCGCTCCCCCGTCGAGCGCATCGATGGCTCTGGTTTCATGGTGGCCGGTGAACGCCGCACCGGCGATCACTACATCTGCGCGCTGCCTTTCGAGCGTCTCGAAGCCGTCGGGCTCGCGGCCCCCGCTCTGGAGCACTCGCCCATTACCGGCGTGCACCTGTGGTTCGACCGCGAGGTCACCACGCTGCCGTATGCCACTCTGCTCGGCCGCACTATGCAGTGGATGTTCAATAAGGATCGCGGCCGTTACGTGCAACTGGTGGTCAGCGCCTCCCGCGAGTTGACCAACCTTCCGCGCAACGAGATCGTCGATATCGCCATCGGCGACCTGCGCCTCTACTTCCCGCGCGTTCACGAGGCCAACCTGGTGAAGGCCCACGTCGTCAAAGAGCAGCGCGCAACGTTTTCCGCGGCGCCGGGAACCGAAGCCCTTCGGCCCACCGCTCAATCCGGCCCTCCCAACGTCTTTCTGGCCGGCGATTGGACCCGCACCGGCTGGCCCGCGACGATGGAAGGCGCCGTCCGCGGCGGCTACCTGGCCGCCGAAGCGGTGGCGCTGAGGGCCGGCAGACCGGCCCGCTTTTTAATCGCGGATATCGCGTGATGGCGCGATGATTACTGAACGCCGGTCTTCTTCACCAGCTTGATCTGAAATAGCTTGGGCCATTTCTTTCCGGTGATGAACAGCCGGCCGCCCTTGGCGTCGTAGGCGATTCCGTTCAGCACGTCGCCCTGGCCTTCGACGAAGTGCCCGTCGGGCGTAGCCAGTCCCGCGAGGCTGATCCATCCGGTCACTTTGCCGGTGGCGGGGTCGATGCGCGCAATCCGGTCCGTCTCCCAGATGTTGGCGTAGATCTCGCCCTTCACCCACTCCAGTTCGTTCAGGTCCTTCACCGGACGCCCCTCGTCCGTCACCGTAATACGGCCGAGTTCCTTCAGCGTATCCGGGTCCCAGAACCGCAGGTGCGGTGTGCCATCGCTCATGATGATCCGCTTGCCGTCCTGGGTCAGCCCCCACCCCTCGCCGGGATACTGGAATTCTCCTTGCGGCGCGAAGGTGCCAAGGTCGTAGATAAAGCCCGCCTGCGCTTGCCACGTCAGCTCCAGCAGCCGGTTTTTCCAGGCGATGATGCCTTCGCCGAAATAGGGGTCGGGGACGTCGCGCTTCTGGAGCACCTCGCCGGTTTCCAGCCGCACCTTGCGAATCGACGACTCACCCGGCAGCCCGGTGCCCTCGTACAGAAACCCGTTCAGGTAGAACAGGCCCTGCGTGAAGGCCCCCGGATCGTGAGGATACGTGTGCACCACTTCATAGCCGTATTCGGGAATCCCGCCGGCCTCCGAAGCCGGACCGCACGCACAGCCCGCCAGCAGCACCGCCGCAATCAGAATTCGCATGTTAGGTACAGGGTACCGCAACCAGAACAAAACGTAATGGCCACGGATAAACACGGATAAGACAAAGAACAGAAAGGCTTAAGAATGTTCTTATCCGTGTTTATCCGTGTTCATCCGTGGCTAAATTCTTCTTGGTGGCGGCCCTAGAACGGGAAATCTTTTCTCGAAGTCGCCTGGTAGATCGCGGCGGTCGATAGATACCGGCGCGGATTCATGGGAGTGCCGCCGACGCGGACTTCGTAATGCAGGTGCGGCGCCGTGACGCGCCCCGTGCTCCCCGTGGCGGCCACCACGTCGCCCCGCCGCACTTCCTGTCCGGCGTGCACGTAGATGCGCGAGAGGTGCGCGTAGTAAGTCTGGATGCCGCCGCCGTGGTCCACTACCACCAGCCGGCCGTAACCGCCGGTCACCATCTCGGCCTGGATCACGATGCCGTCCGCGGTGACGTGCACCGCCGTGCCGCTCGGCACGCTGATGTCCACTCCCTTGTGGAACGCGCCTTCCTCTGAGAACGGGTCCGACCGCTTGCCGAACGGTCCCGTAATCAGACCCTGCACCGGCCACATGCTCGGCTGTGCGCCCACGGGCCGCAACAGGCCGGAACTGCGGCTGGGCAGCGCCAGCAGGTTGGTGCTGCGCAGAAAGTCGTAATCCTGCACGCTCTCCGCGAACGTCGGCACCAGCTTGCCTTCGGCCGATATATCCGCCGGCCCTTCCAGCTTCTGCTTGATGCCATATGCCACGGAGACTTCCTTGGCGTACAGTTGCAGGCTGGCGAGCTGCTCGTTGGTCTGGCTGACCACCTTCTGCAGGCTCTGGTAGCGCACGCGAAGGCCATCCGCCTCTCGCTTCAGCGCATTGTAGTTGGCCACTTTCCACGCCATGCGGGCATAACTGGCGACGAAACCAAACACCGAGAAACATCCCAGCAGGGCCAATGCCAGGATGGCGTACACCGCTTGGTGCGGGATGTGGATGCGCCGGAGCCTGCCGCGTAGCGAGTGCGCCAGCACCACAACAAAATACTCTTGCTTCATAGTCTTCTCCGGCCGGATCAGTTGAGATTCGGAACGACCTTCCGCTTCCGAGATCCGGTGGGGCTATTTGAACTACCGAATTGGCGAATCTCAAACTGTAACAATTCGGACATGCCGATGTCAACCTCTGATTTTTCGTTGCAAGTGATTGAAAAAATTGGTATTGTTCAGTTTTATTGTGCCCAGGCGAATTCCCGGAGCGTTTTTTGCGCGGAATCTGGTGGAGCGGCGCAGCCTGCTCTTCCAATTGGTGCGCCGCGATTTCGAGCAGCGCTTCGTCGGTTCCGCCATTGGCTGGATCTGGGGGCTGATCCATCCGCTCGTGCTCCTCATCAGTTGGATGTTCGTATTCCAGATCTGCATGCGAGTGCCTCCGCCTCCCGGTGTCGGCAACTACCCATTGTTTATCTTCGCCGGCATGCTTCCCTGGCTGCTGTTCAGCGAGACCGTGCAGCGCTCCGCATCGAGCCTGTTGGATCAGGCCAACCTCATCACCAAAACCGTCTTTCCCTCCGAGATGATTCCGGTCTCCGTTTTTCTCTCCACGTTGCTGAGTCAC
>JBAWDI010000048.1:0-8799 GCA_049590695.1 Bryobacteraceae bacterium | reverse complement strand
CGTCTGACCCCTGTTTACTTCTGCTTGCGCTCCAGGTCGTCGGCCAGGATTACGGCTTCGGCCAGGTCGCGCATGGAGCGGCGGAGGCGGCGGCTCTCATTGCGGAGCCTCAGGTAGGCCTCTTCCTCGGTGAGGTTGTGCTTGTGCTGCAGGATGCCTTTGGCGCGCTCCATGAGCTTGCGCGCTTCGAGCGTGCGCTTCATCTCCAGGGATTCCGACATCAGCCGGGCGTTCTCGATGGCGATGGCGGCCTGGCCCGCCACAACCTTGACGAAGCCGATCTCGTCGTCGGTGAACTGGCGGACTTCGCGGGTGTACAGGTTGATGGTGCCGATCACCTTTTCGCGCGTGATCAAGGGCACCGAGAGCAGCGAAGCCAGGCCCGTCCGGCGCGCTAATTCGGGGTAGCGGTACTGCTTCTCCTCCAACACGTCGCGAATCACGATGACGCGGCCTTCGCGCACCACGCGGCCGATGAGGGAGTCCTCGATCTTCAGCGGCATCTTGTGCAGATAGTCCGGCGACGAGCAGCGCGCCGCCGAAATCACCAGCTCGCGGCGGTCCTCGTCCACCAGCATGATGGAGCACACGGGCGAATCCAGCGTCTCCGCCACCATCTCCGAGATGGCCTGCAAGATGCGGTCGAGATAATCCTCTTCCGAAATGGTCCGCGCCAGTCCGGCCAGGGCCTCCATGCGGCGGGCCGCGCTCTCGGTTCGCTCCTCCAGCTTGGACTTGGCGATGGCGCCGCCCAGTTGCTCGCCGATGAAGCCAATGAGGGCGGTCTCTTCGGGCGTATGCGCGTGCTTGGCCTTGTGATGGACGTTGATGACCCCGATCAGCTCTCCGTTGCTGATCAGCGGCACGGATAGAAAGGCCTGATAGGTGTCTTCCGGCAATGCTTGGAAAGTCTTGAACCGCGCGTCCGCCGCGGCGTTGGCCGGGAGCGCCACCACGGCCTTATGCTGGGCCACCCAACCCGTGATGCCTTCGCCCATCTTCATCCGGATCTTGCCGATCTCCGGGGCATGCGGCAGTTGCGAAGCGCGCAGCACGATCTCGTGGCTGGCGTGGTCCACCAGGTAAACCAGGCAGGCGTCACAGCCGGTCACGTCGACCGCCATGGCGATCAGCGCCTGCAGCATCCGCTCCAGGGTCACATTGGAGCTGACGATATTGCTGATCTGGTGCAGTAGCTCGACCTGGCTTCTGGCTTCCGGTGGCGCCACAATTTTTCCTCTTTGGGGGTTGCCCTTTTTTAGTGTATGGGCCGCGTTTCGGGCGAGTCCAATCTAAAATTTCTATGGGCGGGATGGCTGGCGGAAGCCGGCGCCGGCAGATACTGTTTAACCAGGTTTTCGAACTCGTTGGGCCGGATCAGGTGGAAGCGAAGCTCCAATTCGGAAAGGCGGCTCAGTTCCCGAATCATGGCTTCCGACGGCACGTCCGCCGTCACAATGTGAAGCTGGCCCGCATCCACGCGGTAGGGCATCACCTTCCAGCGCAGCGCCACTGCCGCCGGCAGCACCCGGGTCGCCAGGCGGTCCACCTCCGCACTGCTGGGAAGCCCCCAGGGGATTCCCAGTTGAGAGCTCAAGGCTTGGTAGAGATTGTCCTCGGAAATTCGCTGTAATTGCAGAAGATATTCACCGAGCCGAAGGCCGTCCGGGGCCCTGCCGAGAGCTGCTTCCAGTTCACCGGTCGATACCCGGTTCATACCCATCAGAACCTCGCCCAGCCGGGGCCTTCCCAGTTCCGGGGTGCGGTGTGCGGGGTAAACATGTTCGGTCTTGTGCCAGGCCAGGGTGCGGTGATCCATGCACGCGCCCAGGTACTGCCTGAGAGCGTCGACGGTGGCGGCGCAGTTCAACACGTTGCCCCAGAAGATGCGCAACGGCGAGGCGGCGGCGAATCGCCATCCGTAGATACGCGCGCTGCAATGCGCCCGCACCATCACTTGCAGCAGCGAGATTCCAAACGTAATCGCACAAATGCGGGTGACCCACAACGGGAGGCAGGTCGCCAAGTGCCATGGGTGGCCGGGCCGGGCGGTCAGCAGGTAACTGGATAGGCCATACAGAAGAAACAGATTGCCGGCCGGCGAGAGCAGATTGCCCACCAGGCCTTTACGGTCGCGCCAGAACCAGTAGATCTGGCGCCAGGGACGCCATCCGTGGCGCTGCCAGCCCTGGAGTGCAATGCCCGCCACCCATCGGCTGCGCTGGCGAACGGCCGAGTGGAAGTTTCGCGGAAAGTACTCGCGTGTCGCCGCCGGGACGGCGGCATCCAGCTTGATGGGGACAAACACCTGTCTAAACCCAAGAGCGTGCAGCCGGTAGCCGCTGTCGTAGTCTTCGGTGAGGGATTCGGGGTCGAAGACGCGCCCGTCATGGACTTCGCCCAGCCGTTCCAGCGCGGCGCGCGCAAAACCGGTTCCGACGCCGTTGGAGGGCAGAAACCCGTTGATCCGCTGGCGCACGGGGATGTCTTTCAACTGGTACTCCGCAAACTCGTCGCAGTAGAGCCCGTGGGTGAATTCGTCCGGCCCGGTGGGCAGGGGCAGCACGGGGACCTGCACCATCTCGTAGCTTCGCGAGAACCAGTTGATCAGACGCAACGATTGCGGGTGGATCAAGTCCTCGGCATCGTGCGTCACCACCACCTCGAAATGGACTCCGTGGCGGGCTTCGTAGTCCGTCATCCTTTGGTAGATCCAATTCAGGCAGTCGCCCTTGGAAGTGGGGCCGTCGTGGGGGCACCGGGCCAAGTGGACGCGCGGGTAGCGGCGCTCTGTCCCGGCTACGGCCCGCGCCGTGAGTTCGTCGTTGGGGTAGACGCCGACGAAGATGTCGTAATTCTCGTAACGAATGACCGAGAGATTGTGCTCCAGCATCCGCCCGATGACGCGGTATTCGTGCCACAGAGGCACAAGAATAGCCATCCGGCGTTGAGGAGCTTGATCCAACTCCGATTCCGCCGGCCACCGAAACTGTTTTCGCCCCGTCAGGAAGAAAACCAGGTCGATAAACAGGTCATCCAGTCCGCTCACCAGGATCCATACCGCGAGGGGAACCAGACACGCCGCCACCCAGTGGTCGAGCCACACGATATGTAGTGCCGGAGGGGAGGTGAATCTCTCAAGGAAAGAGCGTTCAGCGGTCAGCTTTCAGCTTTCAGCTAAACACCCGGTGGCGCTGTCTTAAGCTGAAAGCTGATCGCTGAGAGCTTCTACGCCACCAGCGTCACCTTGGTATAGACCACCTCGAAGCCGGCGCGCTCGTAATTGCGCTGCGATACGCCGCCGGGCAGCGTGGAAGCGGTGGCCATATCGCACCCCTGCGCAATGGCTTCGTTGAGCCGCGCGGCAATCAGCTCGCGATGCAGGCCATGACAGCGGAACTGGGCGATGGTGCTGTCGGCAAACAGGGTTGCCAGGCCATCCCGTATGGCTAACGCGGCTCCTCCCGCGCTGGCGCCGGTCTCCGCGACCCCCAGATAGCACATCGCTCCGGGCATGGCGAAGATGGCGCGGCCCACGTCCATCTCCTCGGTGGTGAGCTCGGGCTGGTCGAAGAAGCCGCGGCCCACGGCGTAGGACCACGGATCGTCCTCGCCGGCCAGCGCGCGCCGCACGCACGGGGTGAGCACGATTTCCGAGCCGGCCAGCCGCCGAATCAGAACGTTGTTGAACTCGGTGGGGCGGTAGCCTCGCTCCCCGAGTGCCTGGAGCAGGCCGGGGTCGGCCAGGGGGCAGAGGTCGATGGTGGGCCTGGCGCCGCGACTGCGAAAAAACGTCTCGATGGCGCCGATCTCGGCCTCGGTCACCGCGCCGTTCAGGCCGATTCCCACAGCCTGGGTGAGCGGCGAATCCGCGCCCGTGAAAATGGCGCAGCCGCCGGCCACTTCGAGCACACTGGCGCCGCGGGGGCTACACCCCCGGGCGTTGGCCGCCTCGGCGGATTCAAGCCGCCGGGCCAGCAGTGCATCGGCGAAAACCATGATGTCATCATAGTATGCAATCGGGCCTAAACGGCTTATTTTCAGTAGCCGTTTGGACAGGATTGGAAGAAACTACGCGCTTTCCTCGCGCCGCGGCATCTCAACCACCTTCCCACTGAGCCGCCCGTCCCGACGCCTGCCGCCGGGCCGCAATAGCCCTTTGGTAGACACGCATCATCCCCGCACCTTCCGCGCACGATGTGTGTTTTGATAGCATCCCTCGGTAGCAACGTGGTCCGTCTGGACGCCCGCGAAAAATATCGTCCCCCTTGCGCAACCAGATCTGAAGGTGTGAAATGTCTGCATGGACCTCTCGCCAGAAGAACGGCAGTGCACTGCGACGATATCAGCTTAAGGCCCCGTTGAGAGTAAGGCAAGCGGGCGCAGAAAAGTGCCGCAGGAAGGGTGATAAAATGCCGAACCGAATTCCCCCAAAAATTGACTTGGCCGCATACGCCAACGAGCATCTGCGATACGAGGCTTGGATGTTCGTCGAAGC
This sequence comes from Bryobacteraceae bacterium, assembly GCA_049590695.1. Classification (GTDB taxonomy): domain Bacteria; phylum Acidobacteriota; class Terriglobia; order Bryobacterales; family Bryobacteraceae; genus Fen-178. The sequence goes on along the minus strand of JBAWDI010000048.1, from coordinate 4,301 downwards.
GCATCAACATCTCCCGGTGACACGGCCGGGGTCATTCGAAATGAACGCTATGGTCGAGTCGTGCTTGTTCCACTTCCGAAATCTCCTCGATTTTTTTTACCCACGCGTGCTAAGAGTGGATGACGTTATCGCGGCAGACTACGTCCCAGATTGGGATAGCAAGCGCCCGGCTCTTTCATCGGTCCTTGAGACGGCACGCAAGCGAGTGGACAAGGAATTGGCTCATTTGACCACACAGCGCATTTCTGGCGCGCCCCCTCAGAAGATGTGGGATTTCGGCACCGTGAGCCTGGAGTTGCAGCCAGTGATCGAAACCTTCATTAGGGTCGCTCATGGGCTTTCGGTCGAGGCGGTTGCGGTGCTGCGGGCGATCTGAACCATGTTTCTGTTCCGTCCCGCCAACACCGACAAGGAAACCGGGAGTAGCTAAGGGAAAGACTATGCAGCGCAATATGGATCTCATTCGCGAAATCCTAATTCGGATGGAAGCCGAGGAGCATGCCTATGCTCCGAAGCTCGATATTGATGGGCACACGCATGAAGAGATCGGTTTTCACGTCTGGCTTTTGGGGGATGCGGGCCTTATCAGAGCGCACAATGTCACGTCCCTCGCTGACCGCAGCCCGATGGCTGTTCCCAGGCACCTCACGTGGCAGGGGTACGAGTTCCTCGCGACCGCCAAGAACGACAGTGTTTGGAGAAAAGGAACTGCGACGGTCATGGCGAAAGCTGGCACTATCGGATTCGAGCTTCTGAAGGCCGTACTGATGGCTGAACTGCGGGGACAGATGGGGCTGCCCTAAAGGTCCCGGTTCTTGGTAGTACCGCCGTTCGTCTGCCCCGTTTCCCGTGCGAAGCATCGTGCGAATATGGCGGCCGTTGGCGTTGCCCATTTCGGCTTGACATCCAAGCCAGATCCGCTCTAGCATAGTTCCAATGAACGAAGACGAAGCGTTACGGCGCCACCTGTCGAAGCTCGGCAAGAAGGGGGGACCGATAGGCGGCAAGGCGCGCATGGCGTCCCTCACCCCGAAACAGCGGAAGGAACTCGCACGGAAGGCCGCCGCGGCGCGGTGGGCGCGGGCAGTTGGCGCCGGGGAGAAGTGAAGCAAAGTGTCAAACAATTGGTCCGACGAACTTCTAGACAGCCAGAAATTCGAGATAAAGAAAGCCATTGCCGAAGCGGGATTTGCAGTTTCTGAATTCACTTTCGCCTCGGTGGATAGCTTCAAGATGCAGTCCTGTAATGTACCCGTCGTGAGTCACAAGAAAACGGGGAGTGCGTTTGCCTTTGATTTCGAGGAGCATGAATCAAGTGGTAGGCGGCAGCGGTATTCGGTCAGACGCCCTGGCACGGAATCTGCCATGGAAACGATCCAGGCTCAGTCCTGGAACGAACAGATGAACCATGTGAGGGAATGGCTCCTTCTGATCAGACGGGAATTGAATCCCGCCGGCTTCCAGCCGCCACTGGAAAAGACCGCGAGATTAGGTCCCGGTCCGGATTCGTGGCCGAGCAGCAGCAGTAGCAACATCATGATTTTCATCAGCCACAGCAGTGCAGATGCAACGATGGCTGAAGCTCTCGCAGACCTTTTAAGGACCGCACTCTCTATTCCTCCAGAGAGGATAAGATGTACGAGTGCCATCGCGTACTCCCTGCAATTCGGAATAGACACTGCTGAAACGCTGCGGGCCGAAGTGTCCTCGGCCGATGTCGTCATTGGGCTCATTACACCATCCAGCACAGAGTCTCATTGGGTGCTCTTTGAATTGGGTGCTCGATGGGGACAAGGCAAAGCGTTGTTTTCCGTGCTGGCCGGCGGGGCCGATTACAACCTACTGCCAGAACCGATTCGGAATCTGCACGCTCTCAGGGTGACCGACCGGGCAGCGACCGACCAGGCAGCGGTAGTGAAATTCGTTGAGGAACTAGCCTCGCAGTTACAGATCACGCGGCCTGAGTCGTGGCGCTACACAAAGTTCGTAGAGAGGTTCGTGTCCTCCGCGCAGCAACTCGCAAGAGCAACGGGTGAAGGCGTGATGAATGACGCCGCGAGCGATTTGGAGCGATTCAAAGCACGGTATCGGTACGAGGAGAGCGTCTGTTGGAAGTATGAAGATGTCGGCAAGCGCGAGGGCCCGTTCTGCCCGAACTGCGTAGATGAAGGAATGGAGCGTCGCCTCAATCCGGGAGCAACCAGGGGCACTTATTCGTGCGTTAAACACCGCGCCCAGTTCTGGACCGCTGAAATGAGACCTGCGGTACGAACGGGTCGAATAGACCGCGCGTGAGTTTCGGCAGCGACCGTAGTAGCAACGCCGTTCGTCTACGCCGCCTCCGCGCAACCACCGTGCAACCATTTCGCTGTCTCGGTTTCCGTTTGGACAATACTTGGAGGATTCGCGCTAAAACTGCCCTAAACGGCACGCCTGGCGCATTGCCCATCCATTGAAAACCAACTGGATACCTTCCGGCAATGGATGTCATCATATATGTATGGCAACTCAAATTATTAGTCTCCCCGTGCGGGGAATGACCTGCGCCAATTGCGCGCGCAGCGTAGAGCGCCGGCTGGCCGCCACGCTCGGCGTATCGAAGGCCGCCGTCGATCTTCAGGCCGCCACGGCCACCGTGGAATATGACACTGACATGGTGGAACCCGCGACGCTCGCCAGCGCCGTGCGCTCGCTGGGCTACGAAGTGCCTGCATGAGCGTGGCAGCGCCAGAGCGAGTGGATCTTCCGGTTTCCGGAATGACGTGCGCCTCGTGCGCGCGCACCATCGAGCGGACTCTCGCAGACACCGCCGGGGTGGAGCGCGCCCGCGTGAACCTGGCCACGAACACCGCCACGGTCGAGTACCAGCCGAGCCGGGTGAAGGTTGCGGATTTTATCGCGGCCATCGAGGACTTGGGCTACGGGGTGCCCAAAACCGAAACGCGGCCGGACGCCGCGGAGCCGGCCTACCGGCGGCGATTGCTGGTGGCCATCATCTTCGCGGCGCCGGTGGTGGCGCTGGGCATGTCCCATCGCTGGCCATGGCTGCAGCTCGCCCTGACGGCGCCGGTGGTCTTTTACTGCGGCGCGCCGTTCTACGTGGCGGCGTGGCGCGCGCTGCGCCACTTCTCGGCGAACATGAACTCTCTAATCGCGCTGGGCACGGGCGCGGCGTTCCTGTACTCGCTCTGGGAAACGCTCCGCGGCGGGCACGAGGTGTACTACGAAGCCGCGGCGGCGATCATCGCGCTGATCCTGCTGGGGCGCACCCTGGAAGCCCGCGCGCGCAGCCAGGCCGGCGCGGCCATCCGACGCCTGATGGATCTGCAACCCGCCGCGGCGCGCGTGATGCGCGATGGCGCCGAAGTGGAGATGCCGGTGGAAGACGTGCGCGCGGGCGACGTGGTGGTGGTGCGGCCCGGCGAGCGCATTCCGTTGGATGGCACGGTCGAGAGCGGCGAATCGGCGGTGGACGAGGCCATGCTGACCGGTGAGAGCATGCCCGTGGACAAGCAGGCGGGCGCCGCCGTGTTTGCGGGCACCATGAACCTCTCCGGCGGTTTTCGGTTCGAGGTGAAGAAGGCCGGGCGGGGCACGATGTTGCAGCAGATGATCGAGATGGTGAAGCAGGCGCAGGGATCGCGCGCGCCGGTGGCGCGGCTGGCGGACGTGGTGAGCGGCTATTTCACCGTGGGCGTTTTGCTGGCGGCGCTGATCACATTCGGCGTATGGCTGTTCTTCGCGCCATTGGCGGCGGCCATGATCAACGCGGTAGCGGTGCTGATTGTCGCCTGCCCGTGCGCGTTGGGCCTGGCCACGCCCACGGCCATCATGGTGGGAACGGGGCGCGGCGCCGAACGGGGAATCCTGATCAAAAGCGGCGAAGCGCTGGAAATGGCGTGCCGCATCGATACCATCGTGCTGGATAAAACGGGGACCATCACGCGCGGCAAACCGCGAGTGACGGGAGTGTTCCCCGCCCCAGGCCGGACGGAGAGCGAATTATTGCGGCTGGCGGCTTCGGCCGAGCGCTACTCCGAACATCCGCTGGGCAAGGCCATCGTGGAAGCGGCCGCCGAGCGCGGCCTGGCACTGGAGGAGGCCACGGAGTTTTCGGCGCTGGCCGGGCATGGCGTGCGCGCGCGCGTGGCGGGGCACGAGGTCGCCATCGGCAGGCCGGGAGCCAGCGTCGAGATCGACGGCGCGCCAGCGGGCGCCATCGAAATCGCCGACACCATCAAGCCGGAAGCCGCGCAAGCCGTGCGCCGTTTGCGCGAGGCGGGCCTGGAAGTCTGGATGAT
>JBAWDI010000047.1:0-3876 GCA_049590695.1 Bryobacteraceae bacterium | reverse complement strand
GCAACGTATCCAATCGCTCCCTGACGGTCGCGGCTCCGGACCGCTTTCCGAGCCGCGACCGTCAGAAGCCGGGAAAAAATGGGCAAGCTAAAGCATGCCCCACCAAAACACCCTCTTGGAGCTGGTGGGGCATGCTTTAGCTTGCCCATTGCCCGCTTGCGGGCGATTTCTTCACAGCTCCTCAGGGAGCTGCCTGCTGAGCTGGTAACGCCGTTCACGCCTTGTCCGGCTTGGGCGTCTTCGCGGTGCTCTTGGGCAGCGGCGGCTCTTTGATGTACTCGGTGGGGATTTCGCCGGTCAGCGCTTTCAAGAAGGTGACGATCGAGTCGGCTTCCGCTTTGCTCAGTGTCCGCGCCAACTGGTGATTGGCCATCTGGCGCACCGCTTCATCCAGCGTGGCAATCGAGCCATCGTGGAAGTAAGGCGCGGTCATCTCGACGTTGCGCAAGGTCGGCACCTTGAAGACCATGCGATCGGCTTCCTGTTTGGTGACCGAGAAACGGCCCGGGTCGTTGGCGTTGTCCCAGGGTACTGCCAGGCCCAGTTTCTGGAACATGCTGCCGCCCAGATAGATTCCGTTGTGACAATTCTGGCAGCCGGCATCCAGGAACGTGTTCAGCCCGGCCTTTTCCGCATCGGTGAGCGCCGCCTGGTCGCCGCCCAGGAACTTGTCCCAGCGCGAGACCGTGATCAGCTTGCGCTCGAACACGCCGATGGCCTTGGCCAGATTGTCGAAGGTCACCGGATGCTTCTCGCCCGGGAAAGCCTTCTGAAACGCCTCCACGTACTCGGGCATGGAATCGACCACGGCCAGCGCCCTTTTCTCGTTCGGCATGGCCATCTCCACCGGGTTGAGGATGGGCCCCTTGGCCTGCTCCTCGACCGTGGGCGCGCGGCCGTCCCAGAACTGCACGAAGTGCCCCGCCGCGTTGTAGACCGTGGGCGCGTTGCGCGTGCCTTTCTGCCCCTTGTCGCCGTCGGACACCGGCTGGTTGTCGACGCCGTACTTGTTCAGCTCATGGCAGGAGTTGCAGGAGACGTCCTGGCCCCGGGAAAGGCGGGGATCGTAGTACAACATGCGGCCCAGGGCCACTTTCTCTTCGGTGATGGGGTTGGCGGCCGAATCCATGACGGGCGGCAGCGCCTTGAAGATGGCCAACTTGGCGGAATCCACCGCGACGGCGGGCTTGTGGCTGGTGCAGGCCGCACCGAGTATGAGAAAAGCGCACAGCGACACCATTGCAAGGCAGCGCATGAAATACCTCCGGGAATGTCGAGTATATTACCGCACGATCTCCAGAATTCCGGCGTCGGGACCGGTCCAGGGCTGGAACCCCTCGTGGGTGAGCCGGCCGGCGGCATCGTTCCAATGCAGGCGCGTGATCCGGCTATCGCCTTTCTCATACGCGTAGGTCTTGCCGTCGTCGTCGTAGAGAGTGAAGTCCGTGTCCGCACCGGGGTACACGCGCAGGCGGGCCAGCTTCTGGCTGGCGCTGGTGCTTTCGACGGGTTCTCCCAGAGGCAGAATGGAGCCGGCCCGAACGAACAGCGGCAGGGTGTCGATGGGGGCGTCAACCTCGATGGTCTGCCCGCCGCGGACACGCTGGTTGGTCCAGTAGTTGTACCAATCCGCGCCGGCCGGCAGGTAAACCGTTCGGCTGGTGGCTCCCTGTTCGGTGACTGGGGCCACCAGAAACGCGGGTCCGAACATGTACTCGTCGCCCAGGCCGGCCACCTTCGGATCGTCGGGGAAATCCATGAAGAGCGCGCGCATGTACGGAGCGCCGGACTCGTGGGTCCGATATGCCAGCGAGTAGATGTAGGGCATGAGCTGGTAGCGCAGCTTCAGATACTTCTCCAGAATCGGTTCGGCTGCCTTGCCATAGGACCAGACCTCGTTGTGCAAGCGGCTGCCGTGGGCGCGGAAGATGGGCAGAAAGGAGCCGTATTCGAACCAGCGGGTGTAAAGTTCCGGGTAGTCGTCATAGCCGCCGACATTGTCGCGCGCATCGGAGGGGTCGAGCAGGAGAGGATGCGCCGCATGATGCTCGTCCGGCAGATACTGCCACCCGCCGATGTCGTTGCTCCAGTACGCCAGGCCGGACGCCGTAAAATCCAGCCCGGTGGGGATCTGGCGTTTCAGCGTGTCCCAGGTCGGGTAGATGTCGGAGGACCAGAACATGGCGCCGTTGCGCTGCGCGCCCAGGTAGGCGTCGCGGGAGAGGATCAGCGCGCGATGCTGGGTGTCCCGGCGGAAGCCGTCATAGAGTGCCGCCGTATGAAACAGCGGGTAGACGTTGAAGTAGCGGGTGCCGGGTCCGATGTGGAAGTAGCTGCCGTTGGGCGGCAGATCGGGCTCGGTTTCATCGGCCCACAGAGAGTCGAAGCCCTTGCTGAGTATGTTGTCGCGGATGGTTTCCCAATACCAGCGGGCCGCTTCCGGATTGGTGGTGTCGATGTCGGATCCGGCGCGGTCGTAGGGCAAGCCGTTGATGGGCGTTCCGTCGGCGAGGTGCAGCAGCCAGCCCTTCTTCAGCAGGAAATCGTAGTAGCGGGATCCGGGCGTAAAGCGGGGCCAGACGCTGATCATGGTTTGGATGCCCATGTCGTGGAGCTGGCGATTCATGGCGGCCGGATCGGGGAAGGCAACCGGGTCAATGTCGATCTGGCCCATCTTGGTCCAAGAGAACCAGTCGACCACGATTACATCGACGGGAAGCTGCCGCTGGCGGTATCCTTTGGCGACCGCCATGACCTCATCCTGCGAGCTGTAGCGCTGCTTGCACTGGATGTACCCGTAAGCGGCTTTGGGAAGCAACGGCGTGGTCCCGGTGAGTTGCCGGTAGCCGCCGTAGATCTCGTCGGTGCTGTTGCCGGCGATCACGAAGAACGACACCCGGTCGCCCACCTCGGAGGTCCACCGGGTCTCCTCGTTGAAGCCAGGCTCGATGACCGTCTGCGAGGGATTGTCCCAGACCACGCCGTAGCCGTGGTTGGTGACCAGAAACGGCACGCCCATGCTGGGGCCGCCGGTGGCGGTGTAATTGTGCCAGCATTCGATTCGGTGGCCGCGGCGGTCCAGATACCCCTCATGGTTCTGGCCCAGGCCATAGTAGTGCTCGTCCGCGGGCGAAACGAAGGTTGCGCCCACCTGGTAAAAAGGCGGGTCCGAAGGGCGCTTGTCATTCAACAGGCTGGCATTGCCGTCCTTGTGATTGGGCACCGACATCGACCAGCCCGTCATCTCCGCGAGTTTCTTGCCGCCGGGGGTGGTGACGGTAATGTGCGCCGGAGGAGCGGAACCGTTAAAGATTTTGGCGATGTCCACTTCGGTCGCCATCAGCTTACGCGGACAGTTGACGGCCACGGTGACGACCAGGCGCGACGAGCGGTACACGTCGCCCTCGGCGTTTTGCTGGCGGCTCCAGCCCTGGCCGGATGCGTTGGCCACAAATCCATAACCGGGGGCGGCCAGGGCCGGCTCCTTTAGAAGACTCAGCGTAATGCGGATGATATTGGGGGCGTACGGCTCGAGAACGACGCTGGCGCCGCCCCGGTCCAATACGATCTGCTGTCCTTGGGCCTGTGCGGCGGCGGGCGCCAGCAGCGCGATCAACATCGCCGCTGCCAGAAACGATGTGCGAATCATAATGACTTGCGGCCAGTATACGAAGTGTTGCAAGAGAACCGCAAGGGGGCGCGGGCAGGGGGCACCGCCCAATGCCACTTAAATAAGCCTGGTATGGTGTGACGCAAGAAATGCGCCCGCGCTCGATCCGTGGAGCGACCTTTCAGGTTGCCACGTCGGCGTCCGTGCCGACGTTGTTCGGGGTGCGGTGGACCCCAAGAGTGAGACACGGCGGAAAGCCGACACTT
>JBAWDI010000046.1:0-2408 GCA_049590695.1 Bryobacteraceae bacterium | reverse complement strand
ATTCAGAAGCGCCCCGGCGCGCGCGTCCTGGACATCTGCTGCGGCACCGGCGACCTGACGCTCGCCCTCGCCCGGCGATCCCGCGCACTCGTCCTCGGCTCTGACTTCTGCCACCCCATGCTGGTCGCCGCGCGTGGGAAAGGCGCCGCGGACCTATTCGAAGCCGACGCCCTACGCCTCCCGCTGCGCGATGCTTCGCTCGACCTCGTCACGGTAGCTTTCGGTTTCCGCAACCTGGCGAACTATCGCGCCGGCCTCGCCGAGATGCGCCGCGTGCTTCGCCCCAACGGCATGGCCGCCATCCTGGAATTCTCCGAGCCGCCTAACCCCGTCTTCGCCGCGCTCTACCACTTCTATTCCCGCCGCATCCTTCCGTTGATCGGCGGCGCGCTCTCCGGCTCGCGCGATGCCTACACCTATCTCCCCGAATCCGTTCGCAAATTCCCCCCGCCTGAGGAACTGGCCGAAGAGATGGGCCGCGCCGGCTTCGCGGAGGTGCGTTACGAGCGCTTCACCGGCGGCATAGCGACTCTGCACCTGGGAGTCACACTACCACCGCTCCCGCCCCTTTGAGCGCCGCCTCCAGTTCTTTCTTCCCCAACTCCGTGCTGATGAACAGCTCCTGCCGCGCCCCCGCGCTGAGCGCGATCGCCTTCCACCCGTTCTGCGTCGGCACCGTCACCCGCACTTTCACCTTGCCTCTGGCGTCGCGCACCGGCCGGATCACTCCCGGAATCACGGAGCGGATGGCGGGGTTCGCCGCCAGCAGCTCCTCCAGAATTCCGCGCACCCCGTCGATGATGCTGTGCTCCACTTTGAGCCGGTCTCCCGCCGTGCGCAACCGCATCTATTCCCACCCTTCTCCGCCGCGCAGCGGAACGAACCGGCACAACACCGCCACCCGGTAATCGATCCTTCCGCCCTGCTTCGAGACCACGCGCAGCTCCTGGTCGCCGTAATCGCCCACCGGGATCACCAGCCGCCCGGGATCTTTCAGTTGATCGAGCAGCGCCGCCGGGATCTCCGGCGCGCCCGCCGCCACCGAAATCGCATCGAACGGCGCCCCTTCCGGATACCCCAGCGACCCGTCCCCGCACACCACCGTGACGTTCGCGTCGCGCGACGTCCGCCGCAGATTCTCCAGAGCCAATTGCGCCAGCGCGGGAATGATCTCGACCGTAACCACGCGCGCGGCCACCGCCCCCAGCACCGCCGCCGCATACCCGCTCCCCGCGCCGACTTCGAGCACCGTCTCCGCGCCCGTCAACTCCAGCACTTCCGCCATCAGCGCCGTCATATACGGCTGCGATATGGTCTGCCCGTGGCCGATGTGAACTGGTTCGTCCTGGTACGCCATCACTCGCGACTCTGCCGGCACGAACTCCTCGCGTGGAATCTCCAGCATGGCGCGGAGCACGCCCTCGTCGTGGATGCCCCGCCGCCGCAGTTGCGCTTCCACCATTCGGCGCCGCTCCGCTGCCCAATCCGGAATCAAGCCCGTTCGCTCCCAACCTTATAATAGCTACCCAAAAAGGGGTCAGACGCATTTACCGAAAACCGGAGCGACTTGGCGTAAGAGGTCCAGCGACAGTCTACGAATCCCCTTGGCCGTCACCTGTGGGCCTGGGAGCGATGGCGGACGCCGAAGATGCACATGATCGGTTCTTCGATTCTTCGCGCACAACCTCGATGGCATCGGCACGGATTTCGCGCTTCCAGTTCTCACGCCGGACGCGATTGCTTTCCTTCTTGGCTTCGCACTTGTAACCCCAGTAGGCGCCGTTGCCGCGCTTGGGTCCGGAGTGTTCGGTCTTCTTGGCTTCGTAGCCCATTAGCGGTACGCCTCCGTTGGCCATTGCACTGCGGCGTTTCTTCCGGCAACGGCTCCTCGCCCATCTCTTCCCAGTTGGCCATCGTCAAGCCGAACTCAGCCAGAACTTCCTCATGCGGGATCGGCTGGTTGCGCTTGAGCCACTCGTCGGCCTCGGCCACGGCCTTGCGCTCGGCATCGCTGAGAGTGTCTCCATCCTCGTCGGTCGAGACCATGGCTTCCACTGCCTAGAGTATAAGCCCTCTATTTCCTCCGGCTCATCCCCGCCGCCCGCGCGGCGGTCTGAAATCAAACGTCGACCTCGGATGCGGGAGGGCTTCAACTACTCGGCGGGCTCATCGAGCTGCTGGAACAGCAGCGCGAAATCGATCTCGCCAACTAGGGGCGTCGCGAGCACCTGGCTGGCGGGGCGCCGGATGCCGGCCTGATCCGCTTCGACCAGCGTGCGCTTGTACGGGTCGACCACCCAAACATGCGGAATGCCGGCGGCCAAATAGTCCCCGATCTTCGCCAACATCTCGGGAACCTCGTCGTCGGGCGACACGATCTCGATGGCCAAATCGGGTTGCGTGAGGAT
>JBAWDI010000045.1:0-15186 GCA_049590695.1 Bryobacteraceae bacterium | reverse complement strand
GATTATTATTATGGCGGTTTTAGCGCTGGTATCGTGCAGCCGCGATCCCAACGTCGCCAAGAGGCGTTATCTCGAAAGCGGAAACAAGTATTTCGACAAGGGCAAGTTCAAAGAAGCCCGCATTATGTACCTCAACGCTAAGGCCAAGGACCAGCGTTGGGGGCCGGCGTACTACAAGCTGGGCCTGACCGCTCTCAAGCTCGGTTCCGTCACCGAAGCCGTGAACGCGTTTCGCCGCGCTATCGAGTTGCTGCCCGCCAGCGAGCCCGATCACTGGGACGCCGCCGTCAAGTTGAGCGAGATTTACCTCGCGGTCACGCGCGAGAAGACCTACCTGGACGATGTTCAGACCTATTGCGAGGAGCTGCTCAAACGCGACCCGAATTCCTACGACGGTCACAGGCTCACTGGCGATCTGGACTACTCGCGGGCCGTTGCGCAGTTCAATGTCGCCAAAAAGGACGAGGGGAAGGTCTTCCTCGACCAGTCCATCGCCGAGTATCGCAAAGCCGAGGCGATCAAGCCCGGGCAGGTCGGCGTGGTGATGCAGTTGGCGCGGACCGTGGCGGCCGAAACCCAATACCCCGAGGCGGAAAAGCTGTACCGCGGCGTCATCGAAAAGGACAAGACCTATCAATCCGCTTACGCCGAACTCTACCGCCTGCTCATGTTCCAAGGGAAGCCCGCCGACGCTGAGCAGGTGTTGAAGCTGGGAGTCCAGAACAATCCTACACAGTTCGGATACCTCACCCTGCTGGCCATGCATTACTACAGGCAGAAGCAGCCCGACCTCATGGTGAACGTCCTCAATCAGATCAAGTCCCACGCCAAGGAATTCGACCAGGCATACTTCACGGTCGGCGATTTCTATCTGCGCATGGGAGACGGAGACTCCGCCATCCGCGAGTATCGCGAGGGCATGTCGAAGGACGCCAAGAGGAAGGCCACCTACGAGAAGCGCATCATCGAAGTGCTCATGCGGCAGGGCAAGCGGACCGAGGCGGCTGAATTGAATTCGCAGATCCTCAAGGACGATCCCACCGACAACGACGCGCGCGGCCTGGCGGCTACCTTCATGTTGGACAAAGGCGACGTTTCCAGGGCGCTGTCGGAGTTGCAAGCTGTCGTCGCGCACTCGCCCAACAACCCCGTCGCGCAGTTCAACCTGGGCCGCGCCCACGCCGCCCGCGGCGAGTTGGAGCAGGCTCGCCAGCTTTACCAGAAGGCCATCGATCTGCGACCCGACTACATACTCGCGCGGCTGGCCCTGGCGCAGTTGCAGTTGACCCAGCAGGACTTCGACGCCGCCTTCAAAAGCGCTCAGGAGGTGCTGCTCAAATACGACCCCAACAACCACAACGCCCGCCTCATCGAATCGGTCGCTCTCATGGGCCAGAAGAAGTTTGCCGACTCGCGCCAACTGCTCGACTCCATGCTCAAGGCCAACCCCAGCTCTCCCGACGTCCTTTTCCAGTTGGGCGTCGGGGACTTGGCCGAGAACAAGTACAAGGAAGCCGCGGACGCCTTTCGGCGCTCCTACGATCTGAACCCCGCGAACTCGCGCGGATTGATGGGTCTGGTCGAGACCGAGATGGCGCAGAACCATCCGGACCAGGCGCTGCAACTGCTGCAAACCGAATCCGACAAGGCTCCCGCTCGGATGGACTTAGTCCTGAACTTGGGCAATACCGCGCTCCGCGCTGGCAGGTTCGACATGGCCATCTCCTCTTTCGAAAAGGTGTTGGCGTCGCTCCCGAAAGGGTCCAAAGCGCAAGCAGACATTCTCCTGCGCATCGGCGATGCCTACCGGCGCAGGGGCGATCTCAATAACGCCGTCGCGGCGCTGCAGAAGGCCCGCGAGATCCTCCCGGAGAACGGCGTGGTGTTGAGCACGCTCGGGCTGGTGCTCGACTCCGCGGGGCGCTGGTCCGAGGCCAGGCAGGTATATGAAGCCGTGCTCAAGCTCGATCCCAACAACGGCGTGGCTCTGAACAACCTGGCGTTTCTGCTTTGCGAGCACGGCGGCGATCTCGACGACGCCTTCACCAAAGCGCAGCGGGCCAAGCAGTTGCTCCCCGACTTGAACGAGGTCTCCGACACCCTGGGCTGGATCTACCTCAAGAAGAACCTCACCGACAACGCCATCGACATCTTCAAAGACCTGGTGAACAAAGTGCCCGCCGAGGCGGTTTTCCGCTATCACCTGGGCATGGCGTATTCACAAAAGGGAGACAAGACCCGTGCCCTCAAGGAGCTTCAGGACGCCCTGAAGTACAATCCCACTAAGGAAGACCGCGACAAGATCCAGCAGTTGATCACCAGACTCGGGTAGCGGAAGCTGTCGGCTATCAGCTCAGACAGCGCCACCGCGAGGGTTGAGCTGATAGCTGAAAGCCGATAGCTCCTTAGAATGTCCGGCTGGGCCGATACCCCGGCCGCGAGTGCACCCGGTACTTCTTCCCCGGATCGTTGACAATCTCCACCGTGATCTTGCGGAAATTCTCGTTGGGGTTGGGCTGCGGGTAGTAAGTGATGGTGTAGGAGTTGCTCATGTCCTCGCGGATGTCCTCGAACGCCTCCACCTGCTTCTGCCATGTCTTCGCCCAGTAGGATTTGCCCCCGGTGCGCTGCGCCATGCGCCGGAACACCCCGCTCGAAATGGGGTCCTTGTTCACCTCGCTGGTCGAGATGACGTAAATCGGAATGCCTTCGTCTTCCGCCACCGCGCGCACGTCGTCGGGCGCCACCATGCTGGCATTGTCGGGCCCGTTCGAGAACACGATGATCACCTTGCGGCCCGGGATCTTGGCGGCGTCGCGCAGCGTGAGCAGCAGGCAATTGTAAAGCGCCGTGTCGTCGCCCGCCACCGCGTTGCGCAGCCCGCCGATCGCTTCGCCGTGATCGCGCGTCAGGGACGCCGCGCGCGACAGGTTGCGGCTGAAGGTGTAGACCGCGATCGAATCGGCCCGGTCCAGCCCGCGCACGAAATCCGCAATCGCGTCCTCCGCGTACACGAAGCTGCGATACATGAAGTTGCTCGTGTCGAACAGCACGAAAACGTTGCTGCCGACGAATGCGTCCGGGCGGTCGAGACCCGGCAGGGCGTCTTTCCTGGCTTCCAGCAGCGGGCGCGTGGCCCCGTTGTCGGCCACCGCCACGGGAGCCTTGGCGCCTTCCCCGAAAGTCCGGATCTTCTGCGGGATGCCGTCTTCGTAGATGCGGAAGTCGCTCGGTTTGAGGCCGTTGATGTAGTGGTTCTTACTGTCCGTCACCTGGAAGCTGAGCACCACCATGTCCACCTTCACCCGAAAAACCGGCCGCTGGCCCGTCTCCTGGGCGCGCAGCAGCAGCCCGCCCGCCGTCATCCCCATGAATCCTCGCCGCGAAATCGTCATGATCGTTCACCAGTTCGGGAATTACTCGATGCCGGGTTTCTCGCCAGCCGCGGCCGCGCGCGTACGCGCCCGCACATCGTCGCCCACCAGCCGCAGCGACTTCAGCACCGCCGGCCAATCTTCCAGGTGCGAGGCGAAGATGCGCTCCACCAGTTCCTGGGTCCACTCCGGAATGCGCAGGTTGAGCTCGGCCGGCGGGACGCTCAGTTCGTCGGCCAGGGTCGCCCAGTATAACGTGTTCGATTCCCAGCTCTCCGCCATCATGCGGCTCGAGTACCCCATCAACGTGGGGAACGTGCGCAGGTTGAGCAGCTCCGGCTCGTAGGAATTCGCCAGTGTCGGCTTGGGCGTGCCGAAGGCCCGGGATATGGCTGCGTAATTCACTTCCCGGGGCGATGCCTGGGCCAGTTGGCGCAGTTCCGCCAGGATGCAGGAGCTGTCGGCGAAGCCCTGCCGCGAAGCCATGTCCCGCGCCAGCCAGAACAGCTCCGAGGGCGTCACACGCTCCACCGCATCCTTCACCGCGCCCCGCTCGATCAAGGCCCCCACCTCGTGCGTGCGCGCGGGCGAGGCCATCTGCGATAACGAATCCAGCACCTGCGCGCGCAACTCTGCATCGAATGCCGATTCAGCCAGCAGCTCGCGCCCATAGCGCAGGTGCAGCCCCACCCAGTGGACTTGCGCCGGCGTCACGTTCCACCAGCGCGGAATCTTGGCGTCCAGGATCATTTGCGGCGCCAGGTCGCCCCAGATCAGCGCCTGGGTATGCTCGGGAATCAGAAAGTTCTGCTCGGCTTCGGCCAGCGCGTAGGGCAGAGTCGAGAGCGAACCCACCAGCCGCCCGCCGCCGTTCGAGGGCCAGCCGGTGCCGAACAGTTCCGTGGGCCGCCACGTGTGGCTCGCGCCCTCTGCCCCGACGAAATCGTGGCTGCGTACAAAGACCGGGTTGGTGTACAGGATCTGCGCTCCCGGCGGCGCGTAGTGCGCGTAGTTGAACGCCACCAGCGTATCGCGCAGCAGCGGCGCCATCAGCCCGCGCGCGTCTTTGAGTTTTTCCGCGTCCCCCGCCGCCTTCTCGATGGCCGCCCGCAGGTTCAGCTTGCGTTCGGCGTCAATGTGCCGCTCGGTCCAATACCCAAATCCCATCGCGGTCCTTTCCGCGCCAGTCAGGGGAGCGCGCGGAGCCTGGATTTCGGCGATGCCGCCGGCCAGCCTGTTCACCAGCGCCGTGTTCAGCTTCTCGCCATGCGAAAGGCCCTCCATGTGGTCGGCGAGCTGGAACATGGTGTCCAGCGAAATAGCGCGCTGCGCTTCCAGGATGCGCACCATCTCCTGCGTCATCTGCTCGCGCGCTTCCGTGTCGCCCGTTTCCGGCGCGCCCGCCAGCAGGTCCACCAGCCGCTCTTGGAAATTCAAGGACCGGGCGGGCGCTGCCGGCCCGGAGGCCGCCCCCGCCACCAGCAGCTTCACTCCGCCGCGGCTGGCGTCGAACAGCTCCCGGTCGTTGCGGATCTGGAGGAAACCGCCGGCGATTCCGGAGAACACCTGGTCGGCCTGGCTCTCCGGAATGCTCTGCTGCCGGACCAGGATCTGCCACAGGCCCACCAGCGCCTGGAACGAGCCTGCCACGTCCGAGAAGAACAGCGGGTCCTTGACGCGATTGATGCTCCCTATCGCATCCATATACTGGTTGATGGACTTGTCGCTGATGCCGCGCGATTCGCTGAAGATGGCATACTGGCTGCCGTACTCGTGGTAGGCCCGCGCCAGGCGCTCCACCGTGGCCGCTTCCAGAGGGACCGCGCGATTGCGGTCCACGTCCGTGAGGGCCATGAAGATCTTCAGCGGCTCGTTTTCCACGGCCTTGCGGCAGAGCCCAAAAAGGGCCTCCAGCACGTCGTCCGGGTCCTTCCAGCCGGTGGCGGAACGCGTGAGTTTGCCGTCGTACTTGCCCTGCGGGTGGCTCACGAAGAGGTTCTTCCAGACCTCCAGGCTGCCAGGGATGTGAGGCTTTCCGCCGGCGTCGAGCTGCAGCCGCGTGGTCAGCAGCATCATATCCGTATTCGAGCGGAACACCGGCCGCGCGGGTCCCGGACTGGTGATCCGGCCGCGCACCGCCGCATAGAAACGCTTCATGCGCGCGGGGTCCGTCAGATAGTCGCGTACGGGGCCGTGGATCCGCGCCAGGGCGTCGTACAGGCTGGCCATCCAGCCGTCATCCTTGGCGATCAGCTTCTCGAAGAAGGTGGCGCCCTGGTCCGGTGAGGCTCCCACCATCTCCCCCCACGCCCCCGCCGCGCGCTGCCCGCCGGGAGTGACCGCCTTGCCCCCACGCAGCTCGAACATCCCGCCGAAGAAATCCAGCACGTGCGCATAGGCCTTGAGACGCGTAAACGGAACCGCTTTTCGCAGGCCCTCGGCGGTCTCCCGGTCCAGCTTCGAAAGACCCAGATAGAGCCGGCAGACCGATGGGTCCGAGATGAAGGTCTCGATAAAATCGGTCGCCGTCTTATCCTTCACCCCGGTCATCCAGTACTCCCACCCGAGGAACACCGGCACCAGGGCGGGGCGGAAATCGTAGGAAAAGGGGCGGTTGGTGCGCAGCGCCTGCTCCAGGCCGTTCAGCGGGAAGCCCGAGTCGGTGGTCAGGAATGCGCGCGGAGCGTTGACGGTCTCCAGCACCACCTCCGAGCCGCAGCCGCCGCGCATGCGGTAGCCCAGGATGCGAAGCAGGTCCGCCACGTTGGCCGAATCGCAGCTTGCAATTTGGATGACCTTCCCATCGCCCGCCAGCTTATCCAGTTCGCGCGCCTGCGAAAGATAACGGTGGACCAGCTTGAGGTACTCGGTGGGCTCCAGGGCCTCGTTGCTGTGCGACGCCTGGTACCCGTTAGTCACCACGTTGTGCGCCAGGGCGGAAAGCATCTCATTCGCGTCCGCGTCCGGCGAGATGGCCGCCATGCGGGCGAACGGCCGCCACGGCCCGGGAATCGGGACCGTGGGCCAGTTCTCCGCGGCCACCGGGGCCGCCGTGGAGCCTTTGCCGTCCAATAGGTCGATGACGGCCAGGCGCCTGGCGATCACTCCCGCGCGCGCCGTGTCACCCGCGCCGCGGAGTACCTCCAACAGCCTGGCATAGGCATCGCGGCACGCCGGGTCGCTGTACCGCTCCAGGAACTCCGCGTAGCCGGTCAACGCGGACACATCGTGGGGATTCTCCTGAGCGGCACGCGCCAGGGCGGCACGCGTGCTGGTGCTGTCTCCGGATCGCTCTGTTTGGGCCCGCACGCGAGCAGCCGGGAGAAAAGTCAGAATACCTAACACCAAAACCGGGAGCAATCTCATAACATCCCTCCGCCACTGGTGAATAACTGTACCACGTTCTGGCGTGATAACAAAGGGGCGGAATATAGCTTTGGGGATGTTAAAATGCCGACAGAGGATTCAGGAAACAGGACCCATGCGCCACGGAAAGCCCTGGATCAAGAGCGCGGGCGCGCTGGTGGCCGCCATTGCCGCGGTCAAACTGCTGCTGCACCTGTATGCCGGCCGCCACTACGGCTACTTCGTTGACGAGCTCTACTATCTGGCTTGCGCCAACCATCTGGCTTGGGGTTACGTGGATCAGCCGCCGCTGATCGCTCTCGTCGCCAGGGTCGCGCACCTCCTGCTGGGCGATTCCCTTGCGGCCATCCGCCTCTTTCCCGCTTTGGCCGGCGCGGGCATGGTGCTACTGACGGGCCTGCTGGCCCGCGAGATGGGTGGGAAGCGATTTGCCCAAGGCTTGGCGGCCTTGTGCGTCCTGGCCGCGCCGGGCTTCCTGGCGCTCGACAATCTCCTGACCATGAACGCGTTTGAGCCTTTGTTCTGGATGGGCTGCGCCTGGGTGGTGATTCGCATCGTGCGCACCGGCAACGCCCGCCTCTGGCTGTGGTTCGGCCTGTTGGCGGGAATCGGTCTCGAGAACAAGTACTCCATGCTGATCCTCGGCTTCGGAATCGTGGCTGGGCTGCTGTTGACCCCGGAACGCCGCTTCCTCCGCACAAAGTGGCTGTGGATCGGCGGCCTCGTCGCATTCCTGATCTTCCTGCCCAACCTGCTCTGGAACATTCACTACCATTTTCCGTTCCTGGAATTGCAGGCCAACATCCGCCGCAGCGGACGCAATGTCGAGTTCACGCCGCTGGCGTTTCTGGGCCAGGAGACTCTGGCCATGCTCCCTATGAGCGCGCCGGTCTGGCTGGCGGGCCTCTGGTATTTCTTCTTCCGCCGCGAGGGAAAACCGTTCCGCGCGCTTGGCTGGGCATGGCTGGCGACGGCGGCGTTGATCCTGGCGCTCAATCCGCGAACGTATTATCTGTTCCCCGCTTTTCCGATGCTCTTCGCCGGCGGCGGCGTGCTCTGGGAGCGATGGCTGGCCGGCCCCCGCGTGCAGTGGGTCAAGCCGGCGTACGCGGCGTTGATCGTCCTGATGGCCGCGGTGCTGGCGCCGACCATGCTTCCGGTGCTGCCCGTCGAGACCTACATCCGCTATTCGGCCGCCACGCATCTTCAGCAGCCGCGCCTCGAGAACCACAAGCTCGGCCCGTTGCCGCAGCTTTTTGCCGACCAGTTCGGCTGGGAGGAGATGGTGGCCACGGTGGCGCGCGTCTATAACGGTTTACCCGCGGACGTGCGAGCCCGGACCGCCATCTACGCGCAGAACTATGGCCAAGCGGGCGCGGTGGATCTGTTTGGCCCCAGGTACGGCCTCCCCAAAGCTATCTGTGGACACCAGAACTACTTCCTCTGGGGACCGCGCGACTACACCGGCGAGAGCATGATCGTTATGGAGGGCCGGCAGGATGACCTCGAGAAGCGATTCCAGGTAGTGCGGAAAGTGGCCCGCGTCGAACACCCCTACTCCATGCCCTACGAACACTTCGACGTGTTCTATTGCCGCGGATTGCGGTCGCCGCTGAAGGAGTTGTGGCCCCAAGTGAAGAACTGGGATTAACGTCTCTTATTCTCCGCTGACTCCGCGCTCTCAAATCCCCCGTTCCAGCAGTGTACAGCCTCAATCCCCGCACGCCCCCAATATCCCTCTTAATTCTTCTCCGCGTCTTTTCTCTGTGTCTCTGCGTCTCCGCGTCGAAATTCACGCCCCCGCGTCGAAGTTTCACTCCTGTGAAGAAACCGCCCATTTCTACGCACCCGCCGCGCATGTTCTAATAGATGTTTACAGTTCTCCCATGCTCGCTACCCATATGCGTCATCTGTCCCGCTTGGGGTTATTCCTCTCGGCCGCTTCCATGCTGGCCGCAACCGGCGCGCCTTCCCCCGACGCCGCGCTCTCGCAGGCCCGGACGGCGCTGGCGCGACTGCCCTTGCGCTTCGAAGCCAACCGGGGCCAGTGGGACCCCGCCGTCCGTTACGCCGCGCGCGCCAATGGCTATGCCTTGCTGCTGACCGCGGCCGGCCCGGTCGTCGCCTTTCCGGGTTCCCAGCGCGTGGCCATCCGCCTGCTCGATTCCAACCCGGCAGCCCCCATCGAAGCCCTTGACCCGCTTCCTTCGCACACCGACTATTTCCTGGGCAGCCGGGATCGCTGGCACACCGGCGTCCCCAACTACTCGCGCGTGCGCTATGGCGCGGTCTATCCGGGCATCGACGTGGTGTACTACGGGAATCCCAGCCGGCTGGAATATGACTTCGTACTCCAGCCCGGCGCCGACCCTCGCGCCATCCGCTTGAAATTCTGCGGCGCCGGCCATCTCAGAATCACGGCCGAAGGCGATTTGGCCTTCGAATCCGCCGGCACGGCCATGGTGCAAGAGAAGCCCGTGATCTATCAACAGGACGGGCCGACCGCGGCGCGCCGCCAGGTCCAGGGGCGCTACGTGCTGATGGCGCACGACGTGGTGGGGATCCGCCTCGAGCACTATGACCGCACCGAGCCGCTGGTGATCGATCCCACATTGGTCTATTCCACTTTCATGGGAGGCTCGGGAAGGGATCAGATCAAGGCGGCGCGGTTGGATTCCGCCGGTCGTCTGTACGTGGCCGGTTCCACCGAAACCAACGACCTCGTGGCCACTACCAATACCTACCAGGCCGCCAACGCCGGCTTGACGGATATTTTCATTGCCGTCATCGACACCACTCCCGGCAAGGGTTTCCCGATTCTTTATTTCAGTTATGTCGGCGGGACCGGCAACGACATCCCGCTGGCCATGGCTCTCGACTCGTCCGGCAATATTTACCTGACCGGAACCACCAATTCGACTGATTTTCCGACCGCCGGCTCCGCCATCCAAACCGCGGGGGCGGGATCCAATATCGTCTCGGGCTTCGTTTTGGAGCTGAATCCCGGGCTTTCCTCCGGCACCAGCAGTCTGGTCTACTCCAGCTACCTGGGCGGCACCACCGGAAATCAGAGTGCCAATGGCATCGCCCTGGATGCGAGCGGGAATATCTACATCATCGGCACCACCAACGCCACCGACTTCCCGGTGTCGTCGACCGCCTATCAGTCGACACTGAACGGACTGCAGGACGCCTTCCTTTGCAAGATAGCGCCGACCTCGAGCACGCTGGCCTATTCCACGTATCTGGGTGGCGAACTGGAAGAGGATGGCCGGGGCATTGCCGTAGCCTCGAACGGCCGGGTGTACTTTGCGGTGAATACCAACTCCGCTCAGTTTCCGCTGGCCGGCGTTGCCTACCAGAGCAGCCTGGCAGGCAACTATGACATCGTAATCGGCGCCATGGACATGACCCAGTCGGGAAGCGGTTCGCTGTTGTACGCCACCTACTTCGGCGGTTCCGACAACGACGAAGCGCGCAAACTGTCGCTCGACGCCAGCGGCAACCTACTCTTGACCGGTTTTACCCTTTCGTCCGATTTCCCGGTTACGCCGGATGCCGTTCAGCCGGCCTACGGCGGCAACAGCGATGCCTTCGTCCTGGTGGTCAACCCCGCCAACCCGGCATTCCTGCTGTACTCCAGCTATCTGGGCGGAGCCGATGGCGAGGTGGGGTCCGACATCGCGGCGGATACCGCCGGCTTCCTGTACATCACCGGCTACACCATATCGGCGGATTTTCCCACCACGGCGAACGCTCCCCAACCGCTATGGGGGCGAGGCATCGACATCTTTGTTACGAAGCTGCAGCGGGGCGTGGCGGGGCTTGCCGGCCTGCCATGGTCGACCTATGTCGGCGCCAAAGGGTCCAACTCCGGTTTGGCTCTGGTGGTGGGCCCGGACGGAACCGTCTACGTGGCCGGCTATGCGGGAAGCCAGTTTCAGGCGACCTCGGGCGCGACCCAGGGCGCGTTCGATGGCGGTTATAGCGATGGTTTCATCCTGGTCATGTCGCAGCCCTAGGCGTCTTCTAATGAGGATTCACACTTCACCCATGTTTTGGAGTTTTCGCTTTGGCGTAGTTCTGTGCGCCGCTCTGACACTGGCCGCCGCGCCGCCCGAAGCCGCCATCACTCAGGCCAAGGCCACGCTAGCCCAGACGCCCTTGCGTTTCGAGGCCAACCAGGGCCAGTGGGATCCGGCGGTGCTTTACGCCGCGCGCTCCGGCGGCTACGAGTTGATGTTCACTCCGCACGGGCCGGCCCTGACCCTCGCGGGCTCCCACCGGGTCGATATCGAGCTGTTGAATTCCAATCCGGCGCCCGCCATCGAAGCCATCGGCAAGCTGCCCACCCGCACCAACTATTTCATAGGGGCCCGGGAGCACTGGCACACCAACATCGCCAGCTACTCGCGCGTCCGTTATGGCGCGGTCTACCCTGGCGTGGATGTGGTCTACTATGGCCGGCAGGACCAGTTGGAGTTCGACTTCGTGCTTCAGCCTGGCGCCGATCCGCATGCTATCCGCCTCCGATTCCAGGGGGCCAGGCATCTCAGCCTCACATCCGAGGGCGATCTCGCCTTCGAATTCGGCAACGGGCGCATGGTGCAGAAGAAGCCGCTGATCTACCAGGAAGACCCGGTCACTTCGACCCGCCGCGAAATTCCAGGCCGCTACGTTCGGTTGGCGCGCAACGTCGTGGGCCTTCGCGTGGATGGCTATGATCGCAAGCGGCCGCTGGTGATCGATCCGACCCTGGTGTATTGCAGCTACCTGGGTGGCTCGGGCGCCGACCAGATCAACACCGTGCTAGTGGATTCGCAGGGCCATCTCTACGTGGCGGGCACCACGACTACCGGAGACCTGCTGGCCACCAACGACGCCTATTCGACCACCTTTGCCAGTGTGACCAGCATTTTTGTGGCGATCATCGACATCACTCCAGGCAGCGGTTACCCGTTGCTCTACTTCACGTATCTCGGTGGAGGGGGCGTGGACATTCCGCTGTCGATGGCCGTGGACTCCCAGGAAAACGTCTACCTTACCGGAACTACCACCTCGACCGGGTTCCCGATCACCGTCAATGCCGTGCAAACCACGGGAGGCGGCAGCGTGGTGGCCGCCTTTGTGTGTGAGCTGAATCCGTTTGGCGAGGCCGGCGCCGTTTCCCTGGTCTATTCCACTTTTCTGGGCGGCACCACGGGAGACAGTACCGGCAACGGCATTGCCGTGGATCGGAAGGGCTTGATTTACGTCATCGGCGCCACCAAGGCCACCGACTTCCCGCTCACCACTAACGCCTACCAAAGCGTCACTTGGGGAGCGCAGGATGCTTTCCTGTGCCAGATCGATCCCAACGCCGGCGTACTGGACTATTCCACCTACCTGGGCGGCGAACTGGCCGATCAAGGCCGCGCCCTCGCGCTCGCCCCCAACGGCCTGGTCTACTTCGCGGTTACCACCGAATCCACCGAGTTCCCCATGGCGGGCCTCGCCTACAACTACAACCTGACCGCGCCCATCGGTATTGTCATTGGCGTAATGGACTTGACCCAAGTGGGAGCGAATTCGCTGGTGTACGCCACCTACTTCGGCGGTTCGGATATACAGGAAGTGCGCGGGATTGCCCTCGACGCCGCCGGCAACCTGCTGGTGACCGGCTATACCCTGGCGACGGATTTCCCGGTCACCCCCGATGCCGCCCAGCCCAAGCCGGGCGGCAATTGCGACGCGTTTGTGTCGGTGGTCAACCCCTTTGGCTTTTCGAAGTTCCTGGTGTACTCCACCTATCTGGGCGGTTCGCAGGGAGAGGTGGCGTATGGCATCGCCGGCGATAGTGCGGGCAATATCTACGTCACCGGCTACACTCTTTCGCCGGACTTTCCGACCACCGGCGACGCGTTCGAGCCGAATTGGGGCGGCGGTATCGACTTGTTCCTTACCAAATTGAAGCCCGGCATTCCGGGGCCGGCCGGCTTCGAATCCTCCACCTATATTGGCGGGAGGGGCGTTTATTCTCCCACTGCCTTGACGCTGGGGCGCGATGGAACTATCTATGTGGTTGGCTTGGGTGGCAGCGGCCTGCCGAGTACCGCCGATGCGCTCCAGGGCTACGGCGGAGGCTTGAGCGACGGCTTCATCATGGTGTTGGGCAAATAGGACGTGAACCAGCCACCGCCCGCCACTCTACCTCGGTCATCCCCCAGACCACCAGGTCCACCCACCGGTCGTTCACCCACTCGCCCTCGCGGAGCAAACCTTCCCGCGTGAAGCCCAGGCGCTCCGGAATCGCGCAGCTTCGCGTGTTGCCGGTCCCGCACCGGATTTCCACGCGATGCAGCCCGATCTCCCCGAAGAGGTAATCCAGCATCGCGGCGCAGCAACGCGTAATCACACCCTTGCCTTGCTGGGCCGCGGCAATCCAGTAGCCCAGGCTGCAGTTCCGGTTCGCCCAGTTGATCGGATGGCACCCCACATTGCCCGCGAAAACGCCGCCCACCCAGACTCCCGCGTTCGGCCCTTCACCGGCCTCGAATTGCGCCTGCACACGCACCATGAACTGCCGGATGTCAGCGGGCGAGTGCGAGTGGTCCACCCACGGCAGCCACTGCCGCAGATGCTCCCGGTTACGATCCACCACGGCGAAGACCGCTTCCGAGTCGCCCGGCTCGAACTGACGCATCTCGACGCCGGGCGCCACCGTGCGGCGGAACATCCGACTCACGCGCCCCTCCGTCACTCCGTGCCGCCCGGTTTCAGCGGGTTCCTGGATTTTGCGATCGCCGGCGTCTCGGGCGTCCCGGCCTCGATGGCGTAAGGCGTCAGGCCGGCTTTGAGCAACTCGAAGGCCGTCTGCGGATCGTCCGCATATTGGAACAGCTTCAGGTCCTCGCGCGAGATCGTGCCATAGCGCACCAGCGCGTCGAAGTTGATAATCTCCTTCCAGTATTTCGATCCGTAAACCACGATGGTGAGTTTCTTCGCCAGCTTCTGGGTCTGCGAGAGCGTCAGCAGCTCCAACATCTCGTCCAGCGTGCCGAAGCCGCCCGGAAAGACCACCAGCGCCTTGGCCAGGTAAGCGAACCAGAATTTCCGCATGAAAAAGTAGTGGAACTCAAAGTTCAGCTCGGGCGTGATATACGGGTTGGGTAGCTGCTCGAACGGCAGGCCGATGTTCAGCCCCACAGTCTTCCCGTTGGCCTCCGAAGCCCCGCGGTTGGCGGCTTCCATGATCCCCGGCCCTCCGCCGGTCGAGACCACGAAGCGGTAGTTGCTGTTGGTGAACTGGACCGCCCATTCCGTCAGCAGTTTGGCCAGCGTGCGCGCATCTTCGTAGTACTCCGACAGCGGGCCTTCTTCCCGCAGCCTCGCCGAGCCGAAGAACACCACCGTGTCCCGCACTCTCTCCCGGCGGAAGTGGGCCAAAGGCTCCAGGAACTCCGATAGGATGCGCAACGCCCGCGCATCCGGGCTGTTCAGGAACTTCTCATTCAGGTACGCGACCGGGCGCCGGTCGCTATGGTTTGGCGGTTGATCTGGCATGCTTCTCTAATTCATCGACTTTCTTTTTCAATTCCCGCAGGGTCTTCAGCATTTCCGGCAGCTTCTGATAGGCGGTCACGGCGCGCAGCCACTCGTTGGCGGCGAAGGCCGGCGATCCCGAAATGCGCGTGCCCGGCGCCACGTCGCCGCCAATCCCGCTCTGCGCGTAGACGATGGCGCCCTCGTGTACCGTCAGGTGGCCGGAAGATCCCACCTGTCCCGCCAGCAGCACGTTGCGTTCCAGCACCGTGCTCCCCGCCAGGCCGGTCTGCGCGCAGATGATGTTGTCTTCACCCACCGTGCAGGCGTGCCCCACTTGCACCAGGCTGTCGATTTTGGCGCCGCGTTTCACGCGCGTTTCTCCCACCGTGGCGCGGTCCACCGAAGTGAGGCTTTGGATTTCGACGTCGTCCTCGATCACCGTCGGGCCGGACTGCACAATCTTGAAGTGCGTGCCGTCGGCGCGTTTGGCGAACCCGAATCCGTCTCCGCCCACCACTACCCCGTTCTGCAGAATCACGCGATGCCCGATGCGGCAGAACTCCCGCACCGTGGCGTGGGAATGCGCCAGAAAATCGTCGCCGATCTCAGCGCCTTCATAAATCACGACGTGGGGATGGAGCACCGCATTGCGGCCCATGCGCACGCGCTCCCCCACCACCGCGAACGGGCCGATGGAGCAGTTTTCGCCCACCACCGCGCTCGCGGCCACATAAGCCAGCGGATGAATTCCGGGCGCGGGCCGCGGCGGCTGGTAGAACAGCGCCAGCGCGCCCGCGAAATCGAGGTACGGGTTTTCGGAGACCAGGCAGGCGATGGGGACGCCCTCGAGCGCCTCCGAAACCAGGATGGCGCCCGCTTGGGTGTGCTTCACCTTGGGCGCGTACTTGGGATTGGCCAGAAA
>JBAWDI010000044.1:0-6045 GCA_049590695.1 Bryobacteraceae bacterium | reverse complement strand
GATCCTTTCCAGCCCCTATCGCCGCGCCACGGAGACCGCCGGCGTGGCTGTGGAGGCGCTCGGATACCAGGGCAAGGTGCTACGCACGCCGGCGCTGCTGCCGGAGGCGTCGCCTTTCGATGCGTGGGAGCAGGTCCGCTCGCGCCACGATGAGCGCTCCGTTCTGCTCTCGAGCCATGAGCCTCTGATGAGTTCCCTGGCGGCGTTTCTTCTGGGCAGCCCCGCGCTCCAGGTCGACATGAAGAAGGCGGCGCTGGTCCGCGTGGATTGCGACCGCCTCAGCCCCCAGCCGAAGGGCGTGCTGAAGTGGATGCTTACGCCCGCGACGGCGGGAGAGTAGCAAGAGATAGGTCACCGCAGAGACGCAGAGGCCTCGTTCGGAGCCGCGACCGTCAGGGAGCGGTTCTTGGGGCGCAGAAGACTGTCACTGTATTAGGCGAGGCTCAGTAATTCTCTGCGTCTCCGCGGTGGCTATTGGTTCCTGACGGAACCCGGAGAGGCCGGTATGAAGATCGCCAAGGCAACGGAGCGGTATGAAGCGTGGCTGGCGCGGCATCTGCGCCTCCTCGATGCCGATCTCGAGCTCAAGCACCAGCAGATGCGCCTGGCGCCTTTCCCGTTCATGCGCGCCACCTACTACCGCTGGGCGCAGACGTGGGCGAAGGTGTCGGGCGAGGCGGCGCGCGCCCCCCGCGTGCTGGCCGTCGGAGATCTGCACGTGGAGAACTTCGGGACCTGGCGCGATATCGAAGGCCGCCTCATCTGGGGCATCAACGACTTCGACGAAGCCTGGCGGCTGCCCTACACCAACGACCTCATCCGGCTGGCCGCCAGTGCGCTGCTGGCGAAGCTGGCCTGCGAGCCGAAAGCCGGGATGGCGGCCATTCTCGAGGGCTATGCCGAAGCCGTCGAAGCCGGCGGGCGTCCCTTTGCGCTGGCCGAGCATCACGTGGCGCTGCGCACCATGGCGACCGCGCGCCTGCACCAGCCGGAGGCGTTTTGGGAGAAGTTGCACGCCCTCGCCACCGTGAAGGAGAAGCCGCCGGCCGGAGCCATCAAGGCCATTACCAGGATGATGCCGGAGCGCGGTTTCACCTGGCGGATGGTGCACCGGGTGGCAGGACTGGGCAGCCTGGGCCGCGAGCGGTACGTGGCCATCGCCGAGTGGCGCGGCGGATCGGTGGCGCGCGAGGCCAAGGCCCTGGCGCCCTCCGCGTGCGTTTGGGCGAAAAACGGCAAAGGCACGGCGCCCATTCTCTACCAGGAGATTCTGGACCGCTCGGTGCGCTGCTGCGATCCCTTCGTGCGCTTGCAAAGACGTTGGATCGTCCGCCGCCTGGCGCCCGACTGCTCGCGCATCGAGCTTTCCGCGCTGCCCAAAGAGCGCGACGAGCTCCGCCTGTTGCACGCCATGGGCTGGGAGACGGCCAACGTCCACCTGGGCAGCATCCAGCCGCGCGTTTTGCGCGCCGACTTGAAGAAGAGGCCGCGTGGCTGGCTGCTCAAAGCCGCGCAAAAGATGGAAAAGGCCGTGACCGCCGATTTTGAGGACTACTCGCGGGTCCGGTGACTTGTACTACTGCGCTCACAAGCCTCGCAGTCTGCGACGATTTCCTGCAGAGACATACCAGGATCTGTCCAGGCCCGACGGGTTTTCGGGGTTTGTGGGCCTCGTAGCGTCGCTAAAGAGCAGTCCCGAAATCCTGCTTCGATGGCGGCCCCGCGACAAGTGCTGGGCCAGTATGCTGCCATCGCCGTCAGGGTGCTGTACTCTCTACGCTCCCAGCGGCTTTGCGGCAGTTTCGGCCGCAGGGGGCATATTCTGGGAATTCGCCGCCAGCATGCCGGGGCGATCACGGGTGATCAGATTTGCGGAAACTTAAGAAAACATGAGAATTACGAAGTCCCAGAAAACCCCATTGCTTATGTCGATAAGGTAATATTGTATTGTGAGCGGCATGAAGCCTACGATCGCTTCGACCCGAGAACTCGGCATGTCGGCTCGGGGACCGGTGCATCTCCGCGCAAAGCGCCTGGCGGACGACGTAATGGCGATCGAAATGGGTGTAGATTACGAGAAGGCCCCGGTTCCCGAGCGATTCTACTACGCAGACATGTGTGACGTGGTCAAGGATCGGGTCGGCCTGAGCCTGCAGTTCGGAAAGTTGATTCCCGGGACGTCGCAACTGCGCACGAAGGTGGAGATTGGCTTCCCGGAAGATCAGTTCGTGCGTCAGCTCTGGAGCTCGTCAAGGTCATTTCATGAGACGGTGCGTCGGATCGTTAACAGCGTGCTGCCGCCGGAGATCATCAATCTTGGTGTTACCGACAAGGTGCAGACACTGAGGTCAAACAATGTTTTTATGGCGGTGATCGGGAATGAAGCGGTCCTTGACTTCTACTACATCTCGCCAGGCGACATACATTATGTCCAGGCTCAAAAAAAGCACGAGGTTCAACTTGAGCCGGTGATTCGAATAATGCTGGGGACGGCTGTGCTGTACGAATTCCTCGAGAAGTGCCGCCCATACGCCGATGAGCTTAATGCCTTGCTGCTTGATGAGGAGCACAAGCCGTGACTAGAGAAAGAACCTGGGACGTTGAGGAAGAGGCGCCGAGCATCACCGAACGGCGACCGGGTCGTAAGATGCAGGCTGCCGCGTCGAGTGCTGTCCTGGCATTCGCAGTAATGGGGATCTGCGCCGTCGCCCCGCCGGTGTCTGTTCGGGCGATCAGTGCCGCCTCGTCGCCTGTTAGGGTTGTAGAAATAGTCAAACGGCCAGTCCCACGGAAGGGCTCTGCCGGAAAGCGTGCCCCCGGTCAGTTTGAACCCGACGTTGGTTACGGCATCTCGACCCCTCGCCTTGCGCGAATGATGCCCGCGTTCGTCCGGCTGACGGATAGTTCCGAGATCGACGAGGTCGATCTTCCTCCGTTGTGATTCTGGAAAAACGTGGCAGAAGACCTATACCAGACCGCATCTACGTCCCACATCTGCCAAGGCGACATTGTCGTTCTTGCGCCGCACGTTTACCTAGCACCTCCTCTCACAAAGTTGGATACGCATGGAGATTCTCTGTTCCGCGCGGAGGCCGAGCCGTTTACGAGATTCGACGATGAGCGTGGCGAGCGAGTGATCGCTCACTGCAAGCGTCGTCTTGCCCTCGTCCTTACCTACGATTGCGAGCTCGACAAGGGGGGCAGGCGCTGGCTGATTTGTCCGATTCTCCCGTTGTCCGTATTGCCCGGAGCCGCGCAGGGGAGCGTAAGGAAGAACAGGGTTCTTGCGGCGTTATTCCTGCCCGCCTACCGGGACAAACTGCCTGATAGCTATGCGGATTTTAATCAGATCACTACGGTCGAACCTGACATCATACGGGCCGCGACCCGGGAGCTGTCCCTCAGCGACCTTGGGCGAGTCGCCCTCTACAATCAGTTCATCCGTTGGTTCACGCGTTGGAGCATACACGAGATTGACTGTCCAGCCTGTAGCACGACATTCGACCCGGTGCTTTTCCTGCCCGTGCGTCCAGCCGATGGCGGCCGGTCGGTTGGTTAGTCCAGAAAGCCTCTGGGACGATCCCTCCAAACGCCGTCCACGTCAACCAGGCTCGTCGCAGCGGTTTGCCAGACCACGAAAAACGATGGTCTGCACCACTACTCCACCCGGTAGTTGGGCGCTTCCTTGGTGATGATCACGTCGTGAACGTGGCTCTCGCGCAGGCCCGCGCCCGAGACCCGCAGGAAGCGCGCCTTCCGCTGCAACTCGCCGATGTCCCGCGCGCCGCAATAGCCCATGCCGGAGCGCAGCCCGCCAACACCGGGCCGGATGATTTCGCACACGCGGCGCGGTACGCTGGTTTGAAGGGGGACATGTGCGCGATTACCGAGAGATGGCTGTCTCCAATCCCGGCGTGATGATGGGCAAGCCCGTAATCGCCGGCACGCGTATTACCGTCGAGTCGATTTTGGGGAAATTGGCCGCCGGAGAAACTGTGGAACAGGTACTTGAGGCGCATCCGCGGCTCAACGAAGACGCGGTTCGGGCAGCGCTTGCGTTTGCGGCCGACGCCCTCCGCGCCGATGTCGTCTACCCGCTTGAGACGATTCCTCGATGACGTTCCTCGCCGATGAGGGCGTCGACCGTCAGATTGTCGAACGCCTTCGCCTCGATGGCCATCAGGTTGCCTATGTAGCCGAAATGTCGCCTGGGATCGTAGATGAAGCCGTCCTGATGGACGCGGCTACCCTTCCCCCCTAACACTCTGCCTGATCCCGTGAGATGCCAGTGGCTTCCGCGGGCGATGAACGGGCCGGGGGACGCTGCCACCCTGTTCGTGGTATCCTAGAACTGGGATGAGGACCTGATGCGCGGACCGGCTCGCGGCGAACAGCCTTTGTATTGGGTGGGTTCTGCGAAACGGGACTTGCTGGCGTTTCCCGAAGCGGTCAAAGACGGTATTGGCACTGCTCTGAGCCTCGCTCAGTTTGGCGGGAAACACCCCGCGGCGAAGCCGTGGAAGGGAGCGGGTTCCGGAGTGCTGGAGGTTGTGGAGAATCACGACGGAAACACCTATCGCGCGGTCTATACCGTCCGCTTCCGTTGGGCCGTATACGTGTTGCACTGTTTTCAGAAGAAGTCGCATCGGGGCATTCGGACAACGAAACCGGACGTGGAACTCGTTCTACAACGCCTAAGACTGGCCAGACAGGACCATGAGAATCGATATGGCAAGAGCAAACGGGAAACTTAGCGGGAAGATCGTGCGCAGCTCGGGGAACGTATTCGCCGACCTCGGCTTTGCGGACGCCGGTGAACGGCAGACGAAGGTTCGTCTGGCTATCGCGATCAACGGCGTCATCAAGCGGCGCGGGTTATCGCAGGCAAAGGCGGCGGAGTTGTTGGGCATCAACCAGCCCAAAGTGTCGGCTCTCTCGCAATATCGCTTGCAGGGTTTCTCCGTGGAGCGCCTGATGCGGTTCCTGACGTCGCTCAACCAGGACGTTGAGATTATCATCCGCAATCGGCTACGGACTCGTCCCCCGGGACGGGTGTTTGTCACGGCTGCCTGAAAGGTCCCCGCCGCGACTCCGGCCTTTCTGGGTCCCTCCCGTAACACACCATCCACGTCAACAAGGCCCGTCGCATCGGGGTTTACAAGGTCGAAAAACCCTACAAATACTCACTGTGCTACACAACGGCGTGCGCCCTCGGTGTGGGGCAGGTTGGTAACCTGCGCGGCGGTTGGTTACCGCCGCCGGTCCACTGCGAGCGCGCCAGTGGGCCGATTGCCAATCGGCCGCAGCTTATAAAGCTGCCCCACAAGGTCAGATCTGCCGCTCAGCGTGGGCATTCCGTTTTTCATGAAGTTTCGCGGGCCGAAGGCCCATCCCAACAGACCACGAAAAACGATGGTCTGCACCACCACACCACTACTCCACGCGGTAGTTGGGGGCTTCCTTGGTGATGATCACATCGTGCACGTGGCTTTCGCGCAGACCCGCGCTCGAAACCCGCATGAAGCGCGCCTTCCGCTGCAGCTCGCCGACGTCCCGCGCGCCGCAATAGCCCATGCCGGAGCGCAGTCCGCCCACAAGCTGATACACCATCTCGGAAAGCGGCCCCTTGGCCGCCACGCGCCCTTCGATGCCCTCGGGCACCAGTTTGGAATTGGGGTCCTGCGAATAGCGGTCCGAACTGCCTTGCTGCATGGCGCCCGTGGAGCCCATGCCGCGGTAAGTCTTGAACGTGCGGCCCTGGAAGAGAATGGTCTCGCCGGGGCTCTCGTCGGTGCCCGCCAGCAAGCTGCCGATCATGACCGTGTCGGCGCCGGCGGCAATCGCCTTGGTGATGTCGCCGGAAAACTTGATGCCGCCATCGGCAATGAGAGGCACTCCGGCTTCACGCGTGGCCCGCGCGCACTCCACAATGGCGGTGATCTGCGGCACGCCGGCGCCGGAAACCACGCGCGTGGTGCAGATGGAACCGGGGCCGATGCCCACTTTGACGCCGTCCACGCCCAGCGAAATCAATTCCTTTGCGCC
>JBAWDI010000043.1:0-1628 GCA_049590695.1 Bryobacteraceae bacterium | reverse complement strand
GAATACCGCATTGCCCAGCCGGTGACCATCCGCCAGGATGAATCCGCCATGTTGCCGTTCTTACAGCAGCCCATCGAAGCCCGCAAGCTGCTGATTTACTCGGACCACAGCTCGCAGCATCCCACCGACGCCGCCGAGCTGACTAACTCCAGCGGCAAGACCCTCGATGGCGGCCCCATCACGGTCTACGACGGCGGCGCGTATGCCGGGGAAGCGCTCATGGAGACGCTGAAAGCCGGCGACAAGCGGCTGATCAGCTACGCCGTCGATATCGGCACCCGCATCACCGAAGCCTTCGGCAGCAAACAGGCGGTGGTGCGCGAGATTCACGCCGCGCGCGGCGTGCTGACCACCAAACTGGCCGCGGAAGAAACCCGAACCTATACCGTCCGCAACGTGGACAAGAAGGCCAAAACCCTGATTATCGAGCACCCGCTGCGGCAGGGCTACACGCTGCTGAACCAGAAGCCGGCGGAGAAGACGGCCAGCGCCTACCGCTTCGAGATTCAGCTTGCGCCGGGCGCCGCTCAGGAATTCCCGGTTTCCGAAGAGCGCGTCTACGACCAGACCTACCAGGTGACCAGTCTGACGCCGGACATAATCCTGAGTTATGTAGGCAACCGAACTCTCAGCGACGCGGGCCGCGGGCAGTTGCAGCGCATCGCGGATCAGAAGCAACAGATCGCCGAGAACGGCCGAGCGCTGCAAGAAGCCGAGGGGCAGACGCGCGACCTCAACGCCGACGAAGAGCGCATCCGGCAGAACATCAACACCCTCAACAGCGTGGGCGGCCAGCAGCAGCAGGTACAGAACTACTTGAGGGATCTCGCCACGGACGGGCAGCAGCTTGCCGCATTGCGCGACCGCCAGGCGGAGTTGCAGAAGAAGAAATCGGCGCTCGAAACCGAGCTGAACAAGCTGATTGAGGCGCTGGCGTTTTGAAGCTCGCGCTCATCGGATACGGCCGCGCGGCCCGCGCGCTGATGCGTCTGCTGCGGCATAAGCGCCAGGAATTTCCGTTCCTTGTGACCGGCATCCACACGCTGCGCCATGGCACGGCGCTATCCGCCGGCGGCCTGCCGGACGATCCGCCGTTCGGCCCACGCGCGGCCTCCATCGAGGAGTTCCTGGATGCTGCGCGCGCCGATATCGCGGTGGAGCTGACCACGCTCAATCCCGCCACCGGCGAGCCGGCGATTTCGCACATCCGCGCCGCCTTCGCCCGGCGCATGCACGTGGTGACGGCGAATAAAGGGCCGATCGCTCACGCTTACGCCGAATTGCGCGACGAGGCCGCCCGCGCGGGCGTGGGGTTCCGCTTCGAGGCCGCCGCCATGGATGGCGCACCGGTGTTCAACCTGTGGCACTACAACCTGCCGGGCGTGAAGGTGCTCGGCTTCACCGGCGCGCTGAATTCCACGTCGAAAGTGGTGGTGGAAGCCATGGAGCGCGGCGGCTCGTTCGAGGACGGTTTGAAAGCCGCGCGCGCCATGGGCATCACGGAAGGCGACGGTGCGTACGACGTGGAAGGCTGGGACTCCGCCGCCAAGACGGCCGCGCTGGCCAACGTGCTGATGAACGCGCGCACCACGCCGCAGCAGGTCTCGACGCGCGGCATTGTGCGGCTG
>JBAWDI010000042.1:0-3337 GCA_049590695.1 Bryobacteraceae bacterium | reverse complement strand
GGACCGTTCTTCCAGTACGAGCTGTCGTAGCAGGATTGCCAGATATCTTCGATCCGATCCGTGGTCTTGCCGAGCAGGAACGGCTTCAGGTATTTCTCCACCGCGGGTTTGACCAAGTCGGCCCGCTGCGTGAATGTGGCGCAGCCGTATCCGTAGAGGCCGTCCTGGTCGGTAGTGATCTTGACTACCGTGAGCCGGACACCGGCGGGTTGGGACTCAATCACGCCGATGTCTTTGATGCGCGGCGCGCTCATGCCGCGCGTGGCGCGGGCCGCAGCCTCTTGCGCCTGTTGTTCGCGAGGGCTGACGAGGCCTAGCAGCCCGGCAGCCCCGATGGATTGGAGCAGATTGCGACGTGGTAAGCTCATTGCCTTCTCCTTGCGTGACTGCACTCGGCATCACTGCACTCAGCCAGGAAATGACGAAACGAAGCCATTTTCGAGTTAATTCCAATTGAATCAGAAGATTGGCGCACGACGAGCGGTGCTGTGGCCGCAACCGGCGCGGGCCGGTACCGGCTGGCGGACGGGACTGGACTGCGGCGGCAACGGGAAATGACGAAACGAAGCCAATCCGAGGTCAACCCGCGGCAGTCGGGGCCCGCGGAGAAACAAAGCCACTCCGGTCGCAGGGCAGGGTTGAAACGGGGTCGGGGTCGCGAAACGAAGCCAATCGGGAGAGAATGGCGAACCGAAGCCAATTCCAGTTCCGAAACGGCGTGCCAGGGGGTATCTTTCACCACCTACAGTGTAGCGCGGGGCGGATGGGGATTTCGATCAAGTTGTTGATTCTATATGGGAAATGGGCTGTCAACGTAAAAAGGGAGCATTGGGCTTTGCTGGGAGGGAAGGGCGATGAGCAGGGCTGGCGGTCGTATTCCTGGCGGCGCGTGCGTAAAATCGGGCGCATCCGGGCTCCGGAGGACTGGACGGAGGGGAAAGGGGCAATCGGTTTGACGGGGCGGGTTCGCCGGGAACGAGCAGTTCCATGAGACGGGGACGCTCATATGGAAGACGGATCTCCGGACGCGAGGGCGTTTGTGGTTTCGAAAAAACGATCGAACTTCAGGAGGCAATTTGGAAGGGAGCCAAATCCGATGGTGCCCGGCCGCGCGACATCCAATCTCGTGGAGTGGCCGTAATTGCGCCTGACGCTTGATCGGAAGGCTACGATCAGAATCGACTAGCTGACACGGGCACGACGTCCGGATACAAGAGGCTTGCAGGAGTCGCAAATTCTTGCCGATGCGGTGAGGATCTCGGATGAAGGTCCTGGCTCGATGCTGCATGAAACTTGATGTCCGGAGGCTATACCTCGAATTGTCCGCCACAGATCAGATTTCGACATGGCATACATTCCCCCTCGCGGACCAGCAAATCCGCAGCTCCACGCAGCGAGCCCTTGCCCAAAGGCCAAGGCATCCATCATTCGGGAGATTCCATGGCGGTGCAGGCCGCGAGTACCCTTCCGGCACACGGAGTCAATCACGCCACTGGTGAGCCAGTCGCCGCACCCAGCGGTGTCTCGCAGTCGAGCGACTGGCAATGCATGGACGCTGCGCCATCGTCGCCGAGAAGCGTCCTGACTCGAACGAAACCGAAGGCCACCGCGGCCTAGCGTCTGAATTTCCAGAAACATCTGTGAGCCCCATGCAAGCTCGCCTAGGTCCGCAAGTCGGTCATGCGAGTATTTGACAATATGCGCCACTTTGAGCATTTCCGCAAAATGTGCAGGATTCCCAGTACCCGAAGGCTCAAAAAAGATGATCGTGCCCCTTGGTGAGAGCGATTTGGCTAATAGCAGAGCGCTGCGCGAGACGCGATCCACGAACAAGACCTCGGGAACTTCAGGTTCCTCAAGAAGATGAGAAATCGAGCTCGATCGGACCGGTTGAAAACGTGGCAGGCGTGCGCCGCAACCAGGGCAATTGAAACCAAAGGTGTGAAACGGAATGCCAGCGGCGTCGCGCCGGATGCGCTCTACAATAACCGGAGTGCCAACGGTTGGGGCAAGACACAAATCATCAATGTTGACACCCCACCGCTGCATGTCTTCGACGATCAGCGCTCCGGCGGTGTCACCCCCCAAACGACCGATCGGCTTCGCATTCCAGCCCAGATGGCTGAGCATCATCATTACGTTGCCGCATGTGCCCCCGGCGGTCATCTGGAGCTGATTCGTTTCAGTATCTAGTACCAAATCGAGTGCAATCAGACCGATCCCCCAGATGCCGGGCTTGAGGCGTAGTGTTTCGGCTTTAGCCATACGCTTCTCATTTTAGCCACATGTGCACGAGTATTCCGGGCTGCGTCCTTTGCCGTTCGAGTGCTGCGAAGTCAACCTTGTATTCCAAAGCTTCTACGTAAACGACCGGGAAGTCCCTCTCCAGCGCTGCTAAAAGAGCGCCTAAGGACAGGAGTTTGCTGCCGATCGGAGACAAGATGATCTGAGAACCGATAGACTCGAAGATCACCTTGCGGGCATCATCAATGCGCAGAATCGCTCGATAGAGATCCAAAGGGCCTTTCTCATCGGCATAGACGATATTTCTCGGGTCCACCTGCCAGCCGCTTTCCATTTCCGTCGCAAAGGCTTCGATGAGGCGATCTGGCAGCTTTGGATCGGAAGCCGGAAAAGGCAGGATCGGACAGACGTCATGGGGCGCTACGGTACGGTATATCAAATCGAGTGCGACGTTCTGCCCTCGCACCAATTGGGGTAGCCAAAGGCGCGCTGGACCAACCTGGGACACCGGGCCTACGGTACCACGAAATCCATGGATATTGCTTGCTTGTTCCCACGGGGCCGGCACGATGGCGTCGTCCGTTACGGGCTCGTCGGTGACGAACACGTGAATATTCTGGCGATCCGTAGCCTCCAGTAGAAACTCTATGACCGGGAAGTTCACACCGCGCGAGAGTGCACTGCAATCCACGATGACGTCCGTGAACTGATCGAGTGGCATTCGCGCGACGGCCTTCACGGCTTCGCGGCCACCGATCACCGCATGATCGGGCGCAAAAATATTGACGGGAAGGACCTGTGGGCTGGGAGCTACTTTGAGGAGCTCGGCCAGATTTGTTTCCGCGTGCTCCCGCAGTTCGACCGCTGCGCTCGGACGTTCTTCCCGCAGAAATAACGCTTGCAACCGACCGCCAACGTGTTCAGCGAGAATCTTACAAGAGCGCGTTGTTCGTGGATCGAAGCCACTGGCGCGTGTCAAGCACTTTGAGACACCCGGCATAAGGATTTACTGACTTCCTTCCTCTGTCTTTGGGCCGGGTGGCACCGGCCTATTGATCCAAACCTCCGATGGTAATTGTAGTGGTTTTGGCGG
>JBAWDI010000041.1:0-1649 GCA_049590695.1 Bryobacteraceae bacterium | reverse complement strand
GGCGACAGCCGCGGCGCCATCGCTACGCGCGGCTTCATCGGCCAGACGCAAATGGCGCGCCGGCGCCCCGGCCGGCGAAATCCGAAGCCGCGACACAGCCCCTGCACGCCGCCGTTCTTGGGAGGCGCCTGGATCTTCCGCGGGCGCCGATTATAAAGGAAGCAGTCTGCGCTCGGCGGTTTGATGCGGGAGGGGGCGATGCCGCCAAGCCCGGCATGCTCGCGAATGGCTGCGTGCCGGAGGGCGCCGAAGCCACGGTGTTCGCTGTCGGCCCCTAGTATGCGATCGCGGAACGGCGCGGCCCGAGCCCGCGGGATTCGCACCGGCAATTCGGTCTTTCGCACGGGCACCACGGGTGCGGTTTTGCGCGCGGAGAAACGGAGAAGCGAGGAATCCGGCTGCCGCGGCTCGGCAGATCCGTCCAGCCGCGGCAAACGCGGCCGCATGTAGCGCTCGCAGACCGGCAAGATCCGCGGCGTCGAAGACACGAGAAGCGGGGGCAAGGACGGGAAACGCGTTCGGCCGGCGGCTGGAATTCTCATTTCCGCGAAATCGCGGTGCGAGGAGGCGGAATCGAGCGGCAGGTGCGCGGACGCAATCGGCATCGGGTTTTCGCGCCGGCGCATCAGGCTCGAGATCTTGTTGGTCTCCGTCAGGCGGTCCATCCCGCGTTTCAGGCGGTACTGGTTGCCATGCTCGCGCGAACAAAAATCGTCGCCGGCGCCGACCCAAATCCGACTGAGCGGTTTGCCGCATAATAAACAGGTTCTCGCGCTCATTTTCCGTTTAATTATAGGCAGAGGATTCAAAAATTACTAGGATATATGGCGGGAGTATCCGTACATTAGCGAAGGTTACATCGCATTGATAACCAATGGTATCAATGGTCATATAAATGATACGACCGAATGCTAATTTTGGTAAATTGATGGAAAAAAACTAGTCTCGGACAAAAAAATCCTGTAAAATTATCCTGGATTGGCTCCGCCTCGAAGGGCTGGAACCGATGGAGGCCATCGCATGATTGAGTCCACTGTGCGTGCCGAACGTTTCGAGCCGCAGTCTTCCGCAACGCTCTCTTTCACCTGGGCGGTTCCGCAAAAACCGCTGTCGGTGCGATTCCCCTTCCCGCTGATCGACCGGCTGGAACACGAAGCGGTGGAGAGTTTTCGCTCGCTGCATTCGCGCGGATCGGAGATCGGCGGGTTGCTGTTGGGGCACGTCCCGCCGAAAGATCCAACGGTGGTCTCGATAGAAGATTACGAACTGGTCGAGTGCGACTACAGCCGCGGCCCGCTGTACCGGCTGTCGGATGCCGACCTGGGACGGTTAGAGCGCGCCATCGAGCAGCGGCGCGGGGTGCCCTCTGGGCCGGGCGGCCTGGTGGTGGCCGGTTTCTTCCGCAGCCACACGCGAAAAGGGCTGGCGCTGGACGCCGATGATCTGGCGCTTTTCAAGCAGCGCTTCGCAGATCCGCGCCAAGTGGCGCTGCTGATCCGGCCGTTCGCGACCAAGGCCAGCACGGCGGGCATTTTCATCTGGGAAGACGGCGCGGTGCGGGGAGAGGCGAGCCATCTCGAGTTTCCTTTCCGCTCTTCGGAACTGACGCCCTCGAAGCCGGTTGAAGAGGCCAGCCAGCCCCTCCCGGG
>JBAWDI010000040.1:0-6628 GCA_049590695.1 Bryobacteraceae bacterium | reverse complement strand
GAGTCTCCTGAAGTTGAATTGGATCTTGGCCGGACCCAATCCAGCGTATCAGGAGCTCAGCCTCTCATCGGCAAGCGACTCCCTCCGCTTCCGCCAGCAGTTAGCCCGCTAATTTGGACAGCAATGAAATCGCGCATACTTCATGAAAAGGAGCAAACGTGATGCTTTCCTTCATTCGCCGATTCTGGAACGACGAACAGGGCCAAAGCCTGGTGGAGTACACCCTGGTCGTAGCGTTTATCATGTTTACGATCATCGGTCTCGCGAAGGGATACCACTCCAGCATCGGCGGCATCACCAGCGTCACCAACTCCAGCCTGGCCGCAGCCAACAGCGTGTCGCACTAAACGCAGGTGATGGGCGCAGCGAAATCAGGGCGACCAGGAGGGTCGAGAGGGCGGTCGATCGCGCGGAATTCGTAATACTGATACTCGCTCACCGTCCGCACCTCCGCCAGTAGCGGTAGGCCGCAATCCACTCGGCCCCTTCCGGAAGCGGCGATGGAAGGGGCAGGTCAAGGATGGAAATCCGCTGGCTCTCCTTGCCGCGACCGCAGACGGCGACGATCTCATCGCCCTCGGTCATGTAGATTCTCTTGACCGTCACCTCGACGCCAAGAACAACGGTTGAGAATGGCACTTCGGGTTCTCTTCGATCATTGTGAAGAAGCCGCCTGCTTGCTCTGCTTCGTCATAGGCGTCAACCGTTGCTTCCTCAACCAGGCTCTCGAGCCTTGCCTTGCTGATTCGCGGGTGCTGATTCACAAAGTGCCGCCCGTCTCGGTCAAGGGTGGTTCGCCTATGGCGACCAAGAATTCGTTCACGGCTGGCCAAGGCATGCGAGTACCACGGCGGAACAACTGAACGAAGTGATTCCGGGTAGTGGCCGACGGAGTCAGTCCGAGTTCAAAAAACCGCTTGAGAACCCAAAAGGTTCCGTGATAATCACAGTCAAGCCGGCTCGCGCTTACCTCTAAGCACGAGGCTGTCCCACCGTCTCGCGCCCTGCCCGCAGTTGTGCACCAGGCCCAGGCGGGCCAGCGTCCGAACCTTCAGGCCAAACGGCGACGACTGGTGCGCATCCGAGGCGGCAGCTTCAGCCGATTTTTCCACTGTAGATAATTTTGTAGCTGCCCAAAGCCTCCGACTTCAACAGCGCTCAACACGCCTCAACAGGGAGCCCGTATCTGCTTGAAACCTAAGTAGTTGAAAACAAGGCGTTTTCGGGACGTGCCGGAAGCCGCCTTGGGCGCAGGGGGTCGGGCGTTCAAATCGCCCCGCCCCGACCAATGGAATCATACAGATGCGGCTATTTTACAGCATGCCCAGAAAAGCTCTGTAGACGATTCTGTAGATACTGAAAACCTCCCAGGTTTGCCCAATCGCTCCCCTGCCGATCAGTACAATACCAGGACACAGTGGGGCGAATCATAAACATCGCGCGGATCGCAGAATCAATAACTTGCTTGTTTTCAATATCCGTCCGACTTTCGACCCCCTCCTCCAGCACCATGAAATCGCCGCGCTAACTGCGCCAGTTGACGCCCACGTTCAGCTTCCGCTTGGCGTATTCCAGGCTCCGTTCCAGGTCGAGGCGCTGCTGTTCTTTCAGCGCCTCTCTCATGATCGCCGGGCGTTCGCCCGCCACGTCTTCGATCACCATCGCCCCCATGTAGGGATAGCCCGCTTTCGCGAGCGCGACGAAGCGTGCAAACTCCGAGGCCAGCGCCTTGGGGAATGCCTTCCAGAAATCCCGCTCCAGGTAAGGGATTACGCGAGGCGGGCGGCCCGTGATCACTTCCATTTGCATCGACGCCCGCGGACACCATTTTCGGAACTGCTCCACGAAGCGGACGAAGTCGATCTGGCCATCGCCCAGCACCACCCATTGTCCGGCCGCCCCGCGCGGATGCTCGAACAGCACCGAATCCCGCACGTGCGTCGTCACCACGTAAGGCGCCAGCACCTCCAGGGTCACCAGCGGGTCCTCCACTACCCACAGGGGATTGCCGGTATCCAGGGTGGCGCCCACGAAATCCTTGCCGGATTCTTCGATCACGCTCCTCACTTCGCGCGCCTGCATGTCGCCATCGTGGTTTTCGATCGCAATTTTGACTCCCAGATCGAGAGCTTCCGAACGCACGGAACGGAAAACCTGAATCGTGTTCTCGATGTCCGCTTCGATGCCGGGCTCCCCGATTCGGTCGGCGCTGCCGCCCAAGTAGCAGCGCATCGATTTAGCGCCCACGGCTTTCGCCACGCGAAGCCCTTCGAGCACGCGATCCCGCGCCGGCGGCCCGTTCTTCGCAAATGCATGGCTCGTAGGGCAGATGCATCCGGTCCCGCCATCGATCTGGATATGCAGCCGGTCCGCTTGATCCTTGACCTTTTGCAGGTACGCCGGATCGAGGCTCTCATAGTCGCCCAAGCTGGAGATCTGTATGGTGTCGAGCTTGAGATTGGCGGCGTAACTCAGAAGCTGGGGGGCCTTCCAGTTGAAGGCGCGCAGCGAATAGGTGTCGAACCCGAGTTTGACGGGCACTTCACCAGTGGCGGGTGGCGGCGCGGCCATAGCAGTGGCGGCAGCCGCTCCGGGAACAGTCTGCAGGAATGACCGGCGAAGCATGCTGCTACTGTAACGCACACGCCGCACAGCTCGTAAGGTGCCCTCCCGGGTGGGAGAATAGAGGCGTCGGAGGGCCGGATGAAAATCTCGAACGTGCTCATTCTTGTTCCGCTCATGGCGGGCGCGTTGTGGGCGCAGCGTCCGTGGCAACAGATCGTGGTGCCGCCGCTGCGCGACGTAGCCGCGAACTTCAAGACGCCGCCGCGCGAGTACGGCGCCATCCAGCCGTGGATTGGCTGGAACGGTGCGCATGCCAGGGAAAGCATCGTCCAGGATTTCGACCGCATGGTTGCCACCGGCATCTTCGTCGCGAACATCTCGGTGGCGCGCGGAGGCGCCCCGGCGTACCTTTCACCGGAATATCTTCTTCTGATGAAGTTCGCCGTCGAGCAGGCGGCTAAGCGCGGCATCAAGCTCTGGTTCGCGGATGAAGCCAGCTACCCCAGCGGGTTCGCCGGCGGCTTGATCGGCAAGCAATACCCGCAACTCGGCATGCAGGGCATCGTCGCCGATGTCCGCGTCGGCGTCCTGCCCGGCCAGACGCTCGCCATGCCGCCGCCGCCCGGCACCCTCGGAATCTTCGCCCTGAAAACGTCCCCCGATCGGCAAGTGCAAGGCATCATTCCGATTCCGGTTCCCGCGAATGGCCAGCTCCAGTGGACGGTGCCGCATGAAGGCGCCACTCCGCGGGAGCCCCGTTACTTGTGGGAGGTGGTGTTCGTGCGGCACATATATATCAGCGCGCCGACGCGCAACTCCAATCGCGAGGACGGGACTGTAGCCAAGGACAGCCTCTACACGCTGATCGACTACCTGGATCCGGAGGCCACCCGCGCCTTCCTCAAAACCACGCACGAGGCTTATAAGAAGGTGTTCGGCGACGAATTCGGCAAGACCGTTCTCGGCTTCTTCGGCGATGAGCCGGATTACACCGGATTTATTCCGTGGACTCCCAGGCTGCTGGAGGAGTTTCAGAAGCAGAAGGGTTACGATCTGAAGCCCTACATCCCGCAGTTCTTCACCGGCAGACTGACGGATGAGGCGCAGCGGGCCAAAGCCGACTACTACGACGTGTGGAGCGGCATCTTTCGCGGCAGCTTTTTCGGCGTGCAGGCGGACTGGTGCGCCCAGAACAACGTGGAGTACCTGGTTCACCTGAACCACGAAGAGACCATGATGGCCCTGGTTCGCAGCGAGGGCGATTACTTCCGCGACAACCGCTACGTGCAGGTGCCCGGCATCGATAACCTGAACCAGCTTGCGCCGGGTGCCATCCACACGCCGGACCGGACCTGGAACGTCAATAACAATTTTCCCAAGCTCGCCTCTTCGGCCGCGCACCTGTTCGGCAGGCCCCAGGTGTGGTCGGAGGAAGGCGGCGGACTGGGCATCGACGGCAAGTTCCAGTTGGATTTTCAACTCGTGAGGGGAGTGAACGCGCTGCAGATCCAGGTCCCGGGGGTGCGCGGCGGCCCCGGTCAGGCTGCCGGGATTCTCTCCTCGGGGGCGGACTGGCTGAAGGACCTCCCGGATGTGCCCGGCGGCCCGCCGCCACAGGCGTCCATGCTGGCGTGGTACACCAACCGGGGCGGCTATTTAATGGCCATCGGACGCCCGGCCGCGCAGGTGGGGCTGTATCATCCCACGAGCAGCATGTGGATGGGCGACCAGGCGGCCGACCGCAGCACCACCAAGCTCGGCTGGCAATTGTTCGAACACCAGGTGGACTGGGATTACTTCGACGAGCAATCGCTCAGCTCGGTAGCCGCCATCGAGGACGGCGGCTTCAAGAATCTCAGCGGACAGGTTTACCGGGCCATCGTGGTTCCGTCCTCGATGGTGATCACACAAACCGGTCTGGAACGTTTTCGGGCCTTCGTTAAAGCGGGCGGCAAGGTGATTTTCGTGGGCAAGACTCCCACGCTGGTGGTGGACAAGACGTTTCTGAATGCCAAGGGCCCACCCGACCTGAGCTTCGCCACCCTGATCGAGCCCGCGGGCGACATCACGCCGCGCGTGCTGGCGGCGCTTCCCAAACCGGATGTGAAGCTGGATTCCGAGTTCCCGCGACTGACCTATACGCACCGTACCTGGCGCGACGCGGAGATGTACTTCTTCTTCAATGAGAGCGACAAGGCGGAATCGCGCATGGCGACTATCGCCGGCCGCGGACAGGCGCAGGCCTGGGACCTGGGCACGGGCGAGATTCATGCTATCTCCACCGCGACGGCGGAGGGCGATTCCGTGCGCTTTCCGCTGGTGCTCGGACCCTACGAAGCCAAACTCGTGGTGGTGGGTCCGCTGCCCGGCGCGGTCGCTGTTGTGCGAGATTAGGACTACACGGTCATGAAGAGCTTCTTTCGAATCGCAGTACTCTCTTTCGCGTTGTTACACGCGGCCCGCGGCGAAAACCTGTTTGTCTATTTCGGGACGCACACGGCGGGTCCGGGCAAAGGATTTTCCCTGGCGCATTTCGATACCACCACCGGAGCGCTGACGAAGCCGGAGTTCCTGCTGGAAGCGCCGGCGCCGGCGTATTTCATCATCGCGCCAAATGGGAAGCATCTCTACACCTGCAACTCGACGGGGTTTGTGAGCGCCTACGCCATCGATGATGCCACCGCGCGCCTGACGCTGATCGACCAGGTGCCTTCCGGCGGCGGCGATCCGAGTTACATCAGCCTCGACCGCACCGGGCAATACGTCTTCGTGGCGAATTACGACGGCGGGAACTTTGCCGCCTGGAGGCTCCGGCCGGATGGCGGCATCGGCGAGCGCACGGCGTTTGTGCAGCACACCGGACATGGCGTGAACCCGCAGCGGCAGTCGCACGCGTTCGCGCACTCCATCCACGTGGACCTCACCAACCGCTTCGTCCTGGTGGCCGACCTGGGGCTGGACAAGCTGTTCGTGTACAAGTTCGACGTCAAGACCGGGTCGGTCACTCCCAACGATCCGCCCTTTGCGACGGTGAAGCCCGGGTCGGGAGCGCGGCACATGGTGTTCCATCCCAACGGGCGTTGGGTGTACCTGATCACCGAGATGGGGAGCACCATCATTCAGTTCGAGTGGGATTCGACGCGCGGCACGCTGAAAGAGCTGCGGACGGTTTCGACGCTGCCCGCGGATTTCCACGGCAAGAGCGCGTGCTCCGAGATCACCATACACCCCAACGGCAAGTTCCTGTACGCGTCGAACCGGGGACACGATAGCATCGCGGTGTTCGCCA
Organism: Bryobacteraceae bacterium; assembly: GCA_049590695.1. Lineage (GTDB taxonomy): Bacteria > Acidobacteriota > Terriglobia > Bryobacterales > Bryobacteraceae > Fen-178. The sequence continues at coordinate 774 of JBAWDI010000040.1, read as the reverse complement.
TCGACGCCACGAGCGGACGGCTGACGCCGGTCGAGTATGTTCCCTCGGGAGGGAAGACGCCGCGCAATTTCGACCTGGACCGGGCGGGGCGCTGGATGATCGTGACCAACCACGACAGTAATAATGCAATGGTATTTCGCATCGACCAGGCTACCGGGAAACTGACGCCCGTGGGGAGCCCGGTGGAAGTGCCGTATCCGTTTTGTCCGCGGTTCTTGGAGCCGCGGTGAGGATAGCGGGGTTGACAGACGACAAAAGACGATCGTCTGTCCTACGTGAGCGACAACCTTATGAAGAACATTCGTTGGCAGATTCTGGTGGCGGCGCTGCTCGCCATCGGAGCCGCAGCGCCGGCTAGCGGCGCCAAGCGTTTCACGATTACCGGCTTTGGCGCCGCCGGCGACGGCAAGACCGTCAACACAACGGCCCTCCAGGCGTTGATCGACAAGGTGGCGAAAGAGGGCGGAGGCACCGTGGTGGTGCCCGAAGGGACCTTCCTCACCGGCGCCCTGTTTTTCAAACAGGGAGTGAATCTGTACATCGAGAAGGGCGGCACGTTGAAGGGGACCACCGAGCAGAGCGACTATCCGCAGGTGAAAACGCGGTGGGAAGGCATCGAGCGGGAGTGGACCTCGGCGCTGCTGAACTTCACCGGCATGACCGGCGTGGATGTCAGTGGCGAAGGCACCATCGACGGGTCCGGCGACCTGTGGCTCGAGCGAAGCGGGTTTGGGCGGGGACGCGGAGCGCCGGCGGCGCGCGGCCAGGGCCAGC
>JBAWDI010000039.1:0-2576 GCA_049590695.1 Bryobacteraceae bacterium | reverse complement strand
ATGCCCAGGTGGCCCGCGGCGTTGCCCGCGATCATGCCCACCGATCCTCCCGCGGCCGTCGCCTCGCCCACCGTGCGGGCATCCCCGGCCTTGTTGCCCTCGCTCTTCACTTTGCCTTCGGCGCGGTCCAGGTCTTCGTTCGCGCCGCCGTCCATACCGCCAATCCGCGCTCGAAAATCGCGCGTCACGCCGTTGGGCAAGGTCAACGAGTCGAAACGCACGTACAGTTCGCCGCGCCCCTTCACCCGGCCCGGCTTCTTGATCTCGGTCACGGTACCGATTACGTAGCTGCCCACCGGAATGACGATCCGTCCGTCCGCCAAAATCGGAAACGCGGTTTCGAGATACACGCGATCGCCCACGGCCGAGTGCTTGGTGCTGATACTGTTGATGAGGTTCAACGGCACCTTGGTACCGGCAGTGACGGTATACTCGGCGGCCGGCGGCGCGTCCTGCGCCAGGCACACCACTCCCGCCGCCACAAAACTCAATGCAAGCAAAGGCCGTAGGGACATCAATATACTCCTCAACTGATTCTAGTACCGCGAGGGCAAGCTAAAGCATGCCCCACCTTGCAGCCTATATGCTTAACGTGTTCGAAACGGATAAAGTTGCGCGCCTGCCTAGGGCATCGCCAGTTTCAGGCCTGCGGGGCTGGATTGGTCCGCAATCGCTACGCGGATTTCCGGGTCCGTACCCGGATTGTCCGGCAGGACCAGGTTAATCTGGTAAAGCCCCGCCGAGCCGGGGGTCAGGCCCGCATACAGGATGCTTGCTGGATCGATGGCTGTCCCGCCCAGGTACACCTTCAGATCGCTTAGCTTCTGAATCACCGCCGCACTCTGGGGGATGGCACCGGGGGCCGGATTGGGCTGAGTCCTCCCTAACCCGCAGGCGTAGAGCACGATGATCTCGCCTGCCTGCGCCGGCGAATTGGGCGCAATCAAGGAATTATCGAGGTGCGCGGCGATGGCGTAGCCGTCGGCAGTCTGAAACAGTGCGGGCGCCGCATCCACCAGTGTCACGGTGACCTCCGGCCCGGTTACCCCTTCGCGGACCACCCGGATCTTCACATCCCCATCGAGTTGGTTGCCGGGCACCAGGAAATTGACCTGGGTGTCCGAGACATACAGCAGCGGCGCCGGGGAATCCATCACGTAGACTCGGGTGCTGTTGAGCTCCACCGGCAAAGTGTTGTTGACGATATCACCAGCCGTCACCCCCTGGCTCGACCACGCCAGGCCCGAGCCGAAGATGCTGACGATGGAATTCGGCGCGAATGGGCCGGGGGCATAATTCGATCCGTTGACCATGCTGGCTGCGGAATAAACAGGCGCTTGTCCCCAAGCGGCGTTGGCGAGCAGCAGGGCGAGGAGCAACCACGTTCGTAGCATTTATATGTAGTGCCCGCCAGACCGCAATAATCTCGCAAGATTCCGAGGACGGAACACGCGGGTGCGCGGCTGCGTATGAACCCAAGAGGCGCCGCTATGCTTCAGGACTTCATCTTCGGTCTCAAACTTCTGTTCAAACAGCGCGCGTTCACGACTGCGGCGCTGCTGACGCTGGCCCTCGCGATCGGCGCCAATACGGCCATCTTCACGGTTCTCGAAAACGTGGTTCTGCGGGGGCTGCCGTTCCCTCAGGCCGAGCAGTTGGTGACGATGTACAACCGCTACCCCGGCGTCGGCGTCGACCGCGGCGCGAACGGCGTGCCCGATTACCTGGACCGCCGCAAGATGACCAACGTCTTCAGCGAAGTGGCGCTCATCGAGGATGCGGGCTACGAAGTCGGGGTGGAGGGATCCGCGCAGCGCATCGAGGGGCAACACGTGACGCCTTCGTTCTTCCAGGTGCTGGGCGTGCGGCCGTTGCTGGGGCGCACGTTCACCGAAGAGGAGGCCGTCCTGGGCAAGGAGAAGGTCGCGGTCCTCACCGAAGGCTTGTGGAAGAATCTGTTCGCCCGCGACCTGAATGTGGTTGGCAAAGATATCCGGCTGAGCGGTACGCCCTATCGCATTGTGGGCGTGATGCCGACCACCTTCGGAATCCCCGGAGACGACGATGTCCGCATTTACACCTCGTTCGCCTTCACGCAACAGCAGACCAGCGACCAGGCCCGGCATAGCAACAGTTGGGGGATGATTGCGCGGCTGAAGCCTGGGGTCAGCCTGGCCCAGGCGCAGGAGCGCATCAACGACCTGAACCGCCGCAACCTCGATCTCTTTCCGCAGCTTCGCCAACTGCTCATCAATGCGCGCTTCGCTACCAGGGTGATCGGCTTGCAGGACGAGCTCACACGCGATATCCGGCCCACGCTGTATCTTCTGCAAATCGCGGTCGCGGTGGTATTGCTCATCGGCTGCGTGAACCTGGCCAACCTGATGCTGGTCCGTTCGAACGTGCGGATGAAGGAGTTTGCCATCCGCCACAGCCTGGGGGCCGGCCGTTGGCGGCTGGCCCGCCAGTTGCTCACCGAAAGCGTGGCCCTCGCGCTGATGGGCGGCGCGCTCGGAATCGCCGTGGCCTACGGCGGCGTTCGCCTGCTTTCCTACCTGGGCGCGAAGGACCTGCCG
>JBAWDI010000038.1:0-8554 GCA_049590695.1 Bryobacteraceae bacterium | reverse complement strand
CGACCGTCACGGAGACCGGAAGAAGCGGCACGGGAACCTGGGTCCCGGTAGGCACCGCCCCCGTGGCGATGGGCGGCGACACCTCGCCCGCTCCGGTGACGTAGAGCGCGAATTGTTGTCCCCGGCCGCCGCTGGAGGTGGCGGTGATCGGCCCGGTGCCCTGCTGGTTCTGGGTAAACAGCCCCGGAGCCGATGCCGACACCGTAAACGAATTGGTAGCCACGAGCCCGTTGTTGCTGACGGCCAGGAGAGCCGTACCGGTCGTGGTCTCGTAGGGGATCTGGATGTTCAGTTGACCCGGCGAAACGTAGAGGAGAGGGGCGGCAATCCCGTTGACCGTAGCCGAAACTCCAGCCATGGTCACCGGCAGGGGGAGAGTGGACGACTGTTCTTGTGTGCCGGCGGCCGCCAGGTTCGTGCCAAAAACGCTCACCAGCATCCCAGGGGCGTATACGTGCTGATACGACGCTCCGTTGGCGACGCCGCCGATGGAGATCGCGGACGAAGCGCCGATGGTAAACGTGACCGGAACGTTGACGAACTGCGGAGTGGTGTTCGCCGATTGAAAGACCAGCGTCGTGGTATAGACCCCATTCGCCAGTCCCGGGGCCGCGGCCACCAGCGTCACTGTCGCCGGCCCGGTCCCCGAGAGCGGGAACACCGTCAGCCAACCGGACTTCTCGCTGGCTGGAAACGCCGAGACCGTCCATGCCTGCCCGGAAGGCACAGTCACGTTCACCGTGGTGGCCGCGGATTGCGAGGGGCTGGCGCTCATGGCGACGGAGCTTTTCGATACAGTCAGCGCGCCAGCGTTGGAAGGCGGATTCTGAAAGGGAGCCAATAGCGTCGCGGTAACCTGGTTACCGGCAGTATCCGTGCCATCCATTTCATAGGCGAGATTCGTGGGCGAAGTCGAAACATTCCAGCAGATGCCCGCCTGGAGAGATCCAAAAGGCGCCAGGCGCAAGGACCCGAACCGCGACGCAATTTCGCTGGTGAGGTCATTGCCGCCACCCAGGAGACGGGTCAACTGCACTTCATAGCCGTTCTGCTCCTGCAGATTCAACTGCTGGTAATACGGGTATTGCGACGAGCAGTGAGTGGTGTCCGGAACCACAGTGGCGGGCAAGCTGGCGAGCGTCATCGCAGCCGAGGATGACTGGGCGAGGAAGGGAACGGTAATCTGCTGGGTCCACGTGGTCCCGCTGGCATCCGTGCCGCTGAATGTGTATACCCGGTTGACCGGAAGGGTGCTGAGCTGGGCCCGCACTGAAGCCGCGATGGTCCCGTTCGCCGGTATGCTGCCGCTGCCGAACCAGCTCGGAATGTCGGAGGAGTAGTCGGTGCCGGCGATCGTGAAACCGGTCAGGGTGGTGGCGATTCCGGCGATCTCACTCAGCCGCAAGGTGTAGAAGAAGCTGTATCCGTCCGCATCGGGCGCTTGCTGGAACACCGGATTCGGCGTCACCGAGGGAACCACGTGGGAAGGTACCGTGGAGACGCTGAGGGTCACCGTCACGGATCCGGACGAGGCGCCAAAGCCGTTGCTCGCGCCATAGGAAGCCGTGATGGTGTTGTTCCCCACGGTCAACTGGCTGGCGTTGACGGTCAGCGACGCGGTGGCCGTGCCACCGGAGCCGGAGAGGTTGATGACGCCCAGCGACTTACTGCCCAGCGTAAAGGCAACCGAGCCGGTGGGCGCCGTGCTGCCGCTGGCGGCCTTCACCGTGGCCGTCAGCGCGGTGCTGCCGCCGGCCGGAATGCTGCTGGGATTGGCGGCGACCGTGGTGGTAGTCGAGGTGGATGGGACACTGACGCTCACCGTCACCGATCCCGAAGAGGCGCCAAAACCGGTGGCGCCGCCGTAAGAAGCCGTAATGCTGTTGTTCCCGAGCGCCAGTTGCGTGCCAAAGACCCTCACCTCCGCGGTAGCGACGGCGCCGGAGCCGCCGAGGTTCGCCGTCGCCAGCACGGTGCCGCCGCTGCCGAGCGTGAAGAACACCGAGCCGGTGGGCGTGGCGCTGCCGGTGCCGGCACTCACGGTAGCCGTCAATGTCGTGCTGCCAGTCGTTAAAATGCTGGTGGGATTAGCCACCACCGTGGTGGTGCCGGCGATGGCTGGGGTGGCGCTCCACTGCGTCACCAGGTTGTACACGTCCACCGAACCCAGTCCCGTCGCCAGGTCGAATCCCGGACCCGCGCTGTAGCCGAACTGTCCCGCGGCGGGGCAGTTCGGCGTTCCCTGCTCGCATGGAACAAGATTGTTCCCGGCGGTAATATCGTGAAAAGGATTGGTAGCGTCCTGCGGAGCGCTCTGCGCGAGGTGATACAGCGTCGGATTGATATTGCCCACGCCCGGGTTGGGCTGCACCTTGTTCGCGACCAGGTATTGATTGAGCAACGCGACGACACCGGCGAGCGCCGGTGTGGAAACCGAGGTGCCGCCAAAGAGCTTCCAAGCGCCCCCGGTCAGGACGTTATAGGGATCGTGGTTGTTCGCCCCGTCGAGAGAGATGTCCGGCAGATCGCGGACGTTATCGCTCGGCACGCCTAAACCGGTCTGCCAGGCGGGCTTGGGGTAGAAAGAGCTGGCGCCGCCGCCGGTAGCATAAATCTTCCCTCCCGAGGTTGTGTCGTTCCAGGCCTTTTCCGGAATGTAAGATAACGCGGACCCCCCGGTGGAACCGTTGCTGGTGTTCCAATACGTCCCGCCTCCCTCGTTGAACTCGGTACCGCCCACGGCGGTGACCTCCGGGATGCTGGCGGGAAAGTTCACGGCCAAACCCTGGGTTGCGATGCTGGCATTAAGGTCGCAAGCCGCCGCCCCGGAATCGCCCGACGAAACCAGCCAGGTAATGCCCTGCGTATTCGCCTTCTGAGCCTCTGATCGATACAGCGACAATACGGATGTGTTCTCCGACTCGCATCCTCCAAAGCTCGCGCTGATGACCGGCGCAAGGTCCTGGTCGATGGCGTAGAGCGTCGTGCTACCCGAGTTGGCCCCATAGACGTAGATGAGGGTCGCATTCGGCGCGACGGCGCCGGCCCACTCCAAATCGATATCCGCCTCCACCAGGTCGTTGGCGGTCCCAGCGGGAGAGCCGTACGGAATGGTTTGCAAGTTGAGGGTTGGCAGGTTGTACAGCTTGCGGAACCCCTGAATGTCCGTGGGATCGACGTCGCTCTGGCCTACAATTACGATCGTCTGCCCGGTGCCGTCCAAACCCAGCTTGGTGATGTCGTAAATGGTGGCCAGATCGCCCGGGGCCAGGGTGTGCGCTCCAGTGGCGTCCGTATTGGCCGGCACCGGGTGCCTGGGCGGTTTCGGATAGAAGTCGTCGAGCCCCATGAAACCCGCCACAAGCGGCTCGAGCGACGCCGGAACGGAGGGCGCCGTGGCATTGGCGAAATGCAGTTCGCCGTCCACGCGGTAGCGATGGACCTGGGTATGGAACGTTGCCAGCACGTGCCCGGCCGTGCCGCTGAAAGCCAGCCAGTTGCGCCCGCGCGCCGTGTATTCCACGATGAAACCTTGGGAACGCAACCAGGCTGAGATCCTGTCCAGGTCGCTCTGCCTCAGACCAAAGCGATCCGCGTACTGCTCGGGCGTGAGCCAGTCGTGGTAGTTCGGCGATGCCGGGTCTTGCTGCTGTTGAAGCACCTGCTCCAGCGCCGCCTGCTGGGCGTCCGTTTTCTTCAACATCAAGGTGATATAGCCGATCCGGAAAGCGGGTTCGACCGGTCCCAGGTCGAACCGCGGCTGGGCCATGGGATGGACGTTGCCCTTGAGGACTACCGTCCGGCGGGCGTCAATTGGCGCCGTGATGCGGTCTGGCTGCGCCACGAGAGCGCACGGCAACAGGAAAAGGAGGCGAATAATACGAAATGAACGCATTTAGACGCCCGCCACTCCTACCGCATGGCGTACGAGTTCAGCACCTTCATGTAGTTGGCGCGCTCGAAGGCGCCGGGCTGCGGCACCGCGTTGCGGCTCATGCTGCCCTGCATCTGTTGGATCGATTCGTACTCGTGCTCGCCCATCCAGATCAGCAGCTCGGTGGAGATGGTGTCCAGGAAGGTGATGCCGCGTTTCAGCAGCGCCGAGGTCATCATGGCCACCTTGGCGCCGGCCATCATGGCTTTCACCACGTCGGTGGCACTGTGCACGCCGCCGGTCAGCGCCAGGTCCGCTTTCACGCTGCCGTACAACACCGCGATCCAGTGCAGGCGCAGCAGCAGCTCGTGCGAGTTGCTCAGAATCAGGTTGGGCACCACCTCCAGCGATTCCAGGTCGAAATCCGGCTGGTAGAAGCGGTTGAAGAGCACCAGAGCGTCGGCGCCCGCCGCGTCGAGTCTCTGGGCCACATTGGCCATCGAGCTGAAATACGGTCCCAGCTTCACGGCCACGGGGATCTTGACTTCGGCCTTGACGGCCTTCACCAGCTCGACGTACTGCTCCTCCACCTGCTCGCCGGTGACCTTGGGGTCCACCGGGATGTAGTAGATGTTCAGCTCGAGCGCGTCCGCGCCGGCTTCCTGCATCTGCTTGGCGTAGTGCAGCCAGCCGCCATTGGTGCTGCCGTTGAGGCTGGCGACGATGGGAATGTGGACCGTCTCCTTACACTTCCGGATGTGCTCCAGATAGGTCTCCGGCCCCACCACCCGATGCGTCAGCTCGGGGAAGTGCGAGACGGACTCGGCGGAAATCTCCGAGCCCTCGGTGAGGAAGCGGTCCAGGTCGGCGCTTTCCAGCTCGATCTGCTCCTCGAACAGCGAATCGAGCACCACCGCGGCGGCGCCGGCGTCTTCCATGCGGCGGACGTTCCCCACGTCCGCGCACATCGGCGAGGACGAGGCCACCAGCGGATTTTTCAGCTTCAGTCCGAGATAAGTCGTGGAAAGATCAATGGTCTTGGTAAGGTCGATCATTTCTTGTCACCCCCGTTCGCAGGCTCGTGGGCCATGTAATCGTAGAGCCGCCATTTGGCGGCCACATCCTCCTCCGCCAGCCCCAACAGCCTCTTGGCTTCCTCGGGATTGCTCTTGACCAGCATGGTGTACCGCGTTTCCTTATAGGCGTAGTCTTTGAACGATGTGCTGGGCGTGCGCGAATCGAGCTGGAAGGGGTTCTTGCCCTGCGCCGTCAGCTCGGGGTTGTAGCGCATCAGCGGCCAGTAGCCGGAACTCACCGCCACCTTCTGCTGTTCCATGCCGAAGGAGAGGTCGTAGCCGTGTGCGATGCAGTGGCTGTACGCGATGATGAGCGACGGCCCGTCATAAGCTTCGGCTTCCAGAAACGCCTTGACGGTGTGCATGTCGCCCGCGCCCATGGCCACCTTGGCCACGTAGACGGTGCCATAGCTCATGGCCATCAGGGCCAGGTCTTTCTTGCGCACGGGCTTGCCGCCGGCGGCAAACTTGGCCACCGCGCCGCGCGGCGTGGCTTTGGACGCCTGGCCGCCGGTATTCGAGTAGACTTCGGTGTCGAGCACCAGGATGTTCACGTTGCGCCCGGAGGCGAGCACATGGTCCAGACCGCCGTAACCGATGTCGTACCCCCAACCGTCGCCGCCCACCCCCCAGATACTCTTCCTCACCAGATTGTCGGCCACCGCCAGCAGGTCGCGCGCTTCGGGCGAGGCGCCCTCTGGGCCCGGCGCCCCGCCGGCGCCGGCCAGCTTCTCCTTGAGCAGCTTGACGCGCTCGCGCTGCTCGAAGACGCCCTGCTCGGTTTTCTGATCGGCGTTCAGGATAGCTTGAGCCAGGTTCTCACCAATCACGGCGCCGAGCCGAGCGACCAGCTCGCGGGCATACTCGTTCTGCTTGTCGACGGCGAGCCGCAGGCCTAACGCGAACTCCGCGCAATCTTCGAACAGCGAGTTGTTCCACGTCGGCCCGAGGCCCTCCGCGTTCACGCAGTAGGGAGTGGTCGGGAGGTTGCCGCCGTAGATGGAGGAGCAGCCGGTGGCGTTGCCGATCAGCATGCGGTCGCCGAAGAGCTGCGTCATCAACTTCACGTAAGGGGTTTCGCCGCAACCGGAGCAGGCGCCGGAGAACTCGAACAGCGGCCGGAGCAACTGGACGTCCTTGACCTGGCTCATGGAGAGGATCCTGCGATCGGTTTCGGGGATGTTCAGGAAGAACTCCCAATTGGCCGCTTCGGATTCGCGTATGGGCGGCTGCGGCACCATGTTGATGGCGCGGCGCTTCACTTCCCTCTTGTCTTTCACCGGGCAGAACTCCACGCACAGCGTGCAGCCGGTGCAATCCTCGGGCGCCACTTGCAGGGTGTATTTCCGGTCCTTCATGTCCTTCCAGCGCGCGGGCACGGCCTTGAAGGTGGGCGGCGCGCCGGCCAGGTGCGCTTCGTCGTACACCTTGGCGCGGATCACGGCATGCGGGCACACCAGCACGCACTTGCCGCACTGGATGCAAAGCTCCTCGTCCCATTCGGGGATCTCGAGCGCGATGTTGCGCCTCTCCCATTGCGTGGTGGCGGTGGGGAAAGTGCCGTCGACGGGCAGGGCGCTCACCGGCAGGTCGTCGCCGTTGCCTTCGATGATCCTGGCGGTAAACTTCTGCACGAACTCGGGCGCCGCGGCGGGGACTGCCGGGCGGATGTCGAACAAGGAGGTGACCTTGCCGGGCACCTGGACTTCGTGCAGGTGGCTCAGGGCCGCGTCCACGGCGGCGAAGTTCTTCTGCACCACGCTTACGCCGCGCTTGCCGTAAGTGTACTCGATGGTGTGCTTGATGGCGGCGATGGCTTCCTCGCGCGGCAACACTCCGCTGATGGCGAAGAAACACGTCTGCATGATGGTGTTGATGCGGCCGCCCATGCCGGTCTGTTTGGCCACATCGTAACCGTCGATGACGTAGAACTTCAGCTTCTTGTCGATGATCTGCTTCTGCACCAGGCGGGGCAGGTGGTCCCAAACCTCGCCGGGGCCGTAGATGCTGTTCAACAGGAAGGTAGCGCCCGGCTCCGCGGCTCTCAGCATGTCGATGCGCTCGAGGAAGGAGAACTGGTGGCACGCCACGAAACTGGCCTGGGTGATCAGGTAGCTGGAGCGCAGCGGGTGGGGCCCGAAGCGCAAGTGGGAAGTGGTGATGGCGCCGGACTTCTTGGAGTCGTACACGAAGTAGCCCTGCGCGAAGTTTTCGGTCTCTTCCCCGATGATCTTGATGGAGTTCTTGTTGGCGCCTACCGTGCCATCGGCGCCCAGGCCGAAGAACAGCGCGCGCACCGTGCCGGGGATTTCGGCGGAGTACGCGGGATCGTAATCCAGGCTGGTGTGGGTGACGTCGTCGTTGATCCCGATGGTGAAGTGATTCTTGGGCGAGGTCTTCTTCAGCTCGTCATAGACGCCCTTCACCATGGCGGGCGTGAATTCCTTGGAAGAGAGGCCGTAGCGGCCGCCGATCACCTTCTTGGAGACGCCCATTTCCGCCAGTGCGGTGATGACGTCGCAGTAGAGCGGCTCGCCGGTGGCGCCCGGCTCCTTGGTGCGGTCGAGAACGGCGATCGACTTGGCGCTGGCGGGCAGCGCGGCCACGAAGGCTTCGATCGAGAACGGCCGGTATAAGCGGACCTTGAGGAGCCCGACTTTCTCGCCGGCCGCCAGCATGGCCTCCACCGTCTCGTGGGCCACATCGGCGCCCGAACCCATCATGACGATGACACGCTCGGCATCCGGCGCGCCCACGTAGTCGAACAGACGATACTGCCGTCCCACCAGCCTGGCAAATTTGTCCATGACGTTCTGCACGATGGTGGGTGCGGCCAGGTAGAACGAGTTGACCGATTCGCGCGCCTGGAAGTAGACGTCGGGATTCTGCGAGGAGCCGCGCAGGACGGGGCGGTCGGGGGACATGGCCCGCACGCGGTGCGCGTGCACCAGGTCTTCGTCGATCATGGCGCGCAGATCCTCCACCGTGAGTTGCTCCACCTTGGCGACTTCGTGGGAGGTGCGGAAGCCGTCGAAGAAGTGCAGAAAGGGGATGCGCGATTCCATGCTGGCGGCCTGCGCGATGAGCGCCAGATCCATCACTTCCTGCACCGAGTTGGAGGACAACATGCCGAACCCGGTGGCGCGCGTGGCCATGACGTCGCTGTGGTCCCCAAAGATCGAGAGCGCCTGGACGGCCAGCGACCGCGCGGCGATGTGGAACACCGTGGGAGTCAGCTCGCCGGCAATCTTGTACATGCTCGGGATCATCAGCAGCAGCCCCTGTGCCGCGGTGAATGTGGTGCAAAGCGCACCGGCCTGCAAAGCGCCATGGAGCGCGGCAACCGCACCTCCTTCGCTCTGCATCTCGATCACCGTAGGCACGGTGCCCCAGATGTTGGTCTTCCCTTCGGCGGACCACTGGTCCGCCCACTCCCCCATGTTGGAAGATGGCGTAATGGGATAAATGGCAATGACTTCGTTAATCTGATGCGCTACGTATGCGGCTGCCTCGTTGCCGTCGATGGTCACTTTCGGACGAGTGGCGGTGGATGAGCTTGTCAACTCTCCCCTCCTTACAAGTATGGGATTCAATTGCTTAAGGT
>JBAWDI010000037.1:0-4480 GCA_049590695.1 Bryobacteraceae bacterium | reverse complement strand
GCATGCGGGCGACCGCCCGCCGCTTAAAATCCAGGCTATACTGCGCTCGCTTTGCCATTTTCCATTCTCCTTTCAATGGCAAAGTGTCGGTATGCCCCGTGTCTCAATTTTGGGGACCAGTACACCCGAACAACGTCGGCACGGACGCCGACGTGGCAACCTAAAAGGTCGCTCCACGGATTGAGCGCAGGCGTAATTCTCGCACCGCATTACACTAGTTCCCGACTCTAGCCCACTCCTCCTCGAACCTCTCCCGCCCCACAAACGACTTCTGCGTTCCCGCCGCCAGCGTAGACAACGCCGCATACAGATTGGCGCGGGCGATGGCCTCACCCTCCTCACAGCCGCTCGCCAGAAAGCTCGCGAAACTTCCTATGAAGGCGTCTCCCGCCCCGGTGGTGTCCACCGGTTCCACCGCAAATGGCGGAATGTGCCGGCTGCCCTCCGCCCCCGCGCACAGCGCCCCATTGGCCCCCAGCGTCACGATCACCCGCCGCAAACCGCCGGCCAGCAGCTTCGCGGCGCAATTCCGGGCGTCGTCCAGAGTCCGCACCGGCATTCCGCCGAGCACTTCCGCCTCGGTTTCGTTGGGAATGACGTAATCGGCATTGGCCAGCTCGGCCAGGTCCAGCGCCTGGCCGGGCGCCGGGTTCAGAATCGCGCGGATGCCATGCGCGCGAGCGAAGCGCAGCGTGTGGTACACGGTCTCAAGGGGAATCTCGAGCTGCAGCACGATCGAATCCGCGCTGCGGAGCAGGTCGGACGCGCCATCCACGTCGCTGGGCGAAAGCCGGTCGTTCGAGCCCTTCACCACCAGAATGCGGTTCTGGCCGCTGCTATCGACGAAGATGGGGGCTACGCCGCTCGACACGCCGGGCGTGATCCAGACGTGGCTGGCATCGATGCCGCGCGCGGTGAAGTTTTCGATGGTGGCCGGCCCAAACAGGTCGTCCCCCACCCGCGCCACCATCGACACCCGCGCGCCGCATAGCCGCGCCGCGACGGCTTGGTTGGCGCCTTTCCCTCCGAAGCCGAGATGGAATTCGCGCCCGAAAATGGTCTCGCCGGGACGAGGAAAGTGGTCGGTGAACGTGGTCAGGTCGACATTCGCGCTCCCAACCACGACGATGTGGGGCTGCCGGTTCATAGCTTTATCATTGTAACCGCCAGCCGAAACAGTTGGTTTGCGACCGCGATATCGGGTATACTGACCTTAATCCCTTGCACGGAGTCTGTGGGGGACCACTATATTCTTAAGGATGTATCAGGCATGAGTTTAAGCCAATTGGCAAGATCCATATCCGAGTCGCCCACCCTGAAGCTGAACGAAACCGCCGCGTTGCTCCGGGACAAGGGCGAACCCGTGATCCACCTCGGGGGCGGCGAGCCGAAGAGCAAAGCGCCCATAGACGCCATCGTAAGTTGCGCGTCCCTGCTCAGCACGGGCGACGTGAAATACACTCCGGCGGACGGCATTCCAGCGCTCAAGAAGGCCATCATCCGCTACACGGAAGAGCACTACGGCCGCCAGCCGGCGGCGGAGAACGTGATCGCCTCCAGCGGCGCCAAGCAGTCCATCATGGTGCTGCTGCACGCCATCCTCGATCCTAAAGAGGAAGTCATTTTCCCCGTGCCGTATTGGGTCAGCTATCCGGAGATGGTGAAGCTGGCCGGCGGCGTGCCCGTGCCGGTGGCTGCGCGCAGTGGCGGTTTCGAGCCCACCATCGAAGAGATCGCCGAGAACGTGGGCATCTACACCAAGGCCATCATCATCAACAGCCCCAACAACCCATCGGGCGCTGTCTACTCCGACGAATTCATCGCCGGCGTGGTCAAGTTGTGCGAAAAGAACAACCTGTATCTGCTCATGGACGACACCTATAACCGGCTGATCTTCGACAACCGCAAGCCCACCAACGTCTACGATTTCACCCAGGCTCACGGCCTCGACGATTCCAAGCTGGTGGTCATCAATTGCGTCTCCAAGATGTACGCCATGACGGGTTTTCGCATCGGCTGGACGGTCGCCAGCAAAGACGTGGTCCGCGCCATGACCAACATCCAGTCGCAGGAGACCTCGGGGCCGGCTGCGCCTTCCCAATGGGCGGCGGTGGGCGCGCTCAACGGCGTGCAGTCCTCCGTCGAGAGCTTGCGCCTGACGCTCGAGAACAATCGCAACGTGATGTTGAGGCGCCTGGGCGGCTTCTCCGGCGTCAAGGTGGTGAAGCCCGGCGGCACTTTCTATTGCTTCCCCGATTTCAGCGCCTACGAGAAGGATTCGCAAAAACTCTGCCATTTGCTGCTCGACAAGGTCCGGGTGGTCACCGTTCCCGGCCGCGAGTTCGGCATGGAGGGCCACCTCCGCATGAGCTTCTGTGGCACCATCAAGGAAATCACCGAAGGCGTCGAGCGCATCAAGTGGGCGCTCGACCCGGAGGCGCCCAACGAGCTTTACCTCGGCGACCGCAAACTAGTGAGGGACTGGCGATGAACCCCTATCTCGATCTTCCATCGCCTGCCCAGCCCGAGGCCGGCAAGCTGGCCGCCATTTACGGCCTGCAAAACCACGGCCTCACGAATCTGCACCGCATCTACTGGAACCTGCCCACCGCGTCGCTCTATGAAGAGATCGTATTCCGGGGCGAGGCGCGCATCTCGCATCTCGGTCCGGTGGTGGTGAGCACCGGCAAGCACACCGCGCGCGCCGCCGCCGACAAGTTCATCGTCCAGGAGTATTCCACCGAAAACCACGTCTGGTGGGGCGAATATAACCGGCCCTTCAGCACCGATAAGTTCAGCCCGCTGCTCACGCGCATGCAGGGGTTCCTGCAAGGCCGCGACGTGTTCGTACAGGATTGCTATGCCGGCGCCGATCCGGATTACCGCCTGCCCATCCGCATCGTCACCGAGAAGGCCTGGCACAGCCTGTTCGCCCGCAACATGTTCATGAAGATCAAAAGCGTCGACGAGCTCAAGCGCCACGCGCCCGAGTTCACGGTGATCTGCGCCCCCTCGTTCCAGGCCTCCCCCATTATCGACGGCACCCGCACCGAGACGTTCATCCTCATTAACTTCTCCCAGCGGCTGGCCATCATCGGCGGCACCAGTTACGGCGGGGAGATCAAAAAAACCATCTTCACGGTGCTCAATTTTCTGCTTCCGCTGGAGGGCGTGCTGCCCATGCACTGCTCCGCCAACGTCGGGCCGGAGGGCGATACGGCGCTCTTCTTCGGCCTCTCCGGCACCGGGAAGACTACGCTTTCGGCTGACCCCTCGCGCAGCCTGATCGGCGACGACGAGCATGGCTGGAGCGATAACGGCGTCTTCAACTTCGAGGACGGCTGCTACGCCAAGGTCATTCGTCTCTCGCCCGAAGCCGAGCCGCAGATCCATGCCTGCACCCGCCGCTTCGGCACCATCCTGGAGAACGTGGTGGTCGATCCGCTCTCGCGCCGCCTCGACCTCAACGACGACCTGCTCACCGAAAACACCCGCGGCGCCTATCCGCTCGATTACATCGAGAACTATCTGCCGCCCAAGATGGCCGGCCATCCGCGCAACGTGGTCTTTCTGACGTGCGACGCCAGCGGCGTCATGCCGCCCATCTCGCGCCTCACTCCGGACCAAGCCATCTACCACTTCATCTCCGGCTACACCAGCAAGATCGCCGGCACCGAGATCGGCCTGGGCACGGAGCCGGAGATCACCTTCAGCACCTGTTTTGGCGGCCCCTTCATGGTGCACCGTCCCTATGCCTACGCCGAGATGCTGAAAGCGCGGCTGCTGAAGTACGGTGCCACCTGCTGGCTGGTCAATACGGGATGGACCGGCGGTTCGTTCGGCATCGGCAAGCGGATCAGCATCAAGCACACCCGCGCGCTTCTGAACGCCGCCCTCTCCGGCAAGCTCAACGCCGTCGAATTCCGCAAGGACCCGGTCTTTGGCTTCGAAGTGCCCACCGAATGCGAGGGCATTCCGGCGCAGATCCTGAATCCGGCCAGTACCTGGCCCAGCCAGGACGAGTACAACAGCAAGTACCAGGCCCTGGCCGCGCGCTTCATCGAGAATTTCAAGCTCATGACGGAGGGCTGCCCCGAGTCCGTCGTGCAGGCCGGCCCCAAATTAGCGCCGCGCCGCTGCGCATAACCCGCTCCGTGAAAGAATGGGCAAGGTAAAGCATGCCCCACCATGGTAGGGCATGCTTTAGCTTGCCCATTGCCCGCTTGCGGGCGATTTCTTCACCGCAGACCATCGCTTTTTGTGGTTTTTGTGGCCTGTTGGGATGGGCCTTCGGCCCGCGAAATTTCATGAAAAACTGGCATCCTGGCAGAGGTGGGAGCGGTGAGGTCGGTTTGGCAGTGACGAGGTTGAGATCGTTGGCCTGTTTGACCCGGAGCATGCGCGCTCTGCGCGAATAATTGGGCGTCGTTCGTCTCCGATTGGAAACGCCGATAGCCACGTGACCCTGCCTGGGATTACC
>JBAWDI010000036.1:0-1565 GCA_049590695.1 Bryobacteraceae bacterium | reverse complement strand
GGCTGCGGGCTGGCCAGGTTGAGTGCGTAAGTGGCCGATGCGCCGGTCCTCCCCGTCGTGTTGGGAGTGACCGTGATGCCTGGCGCGCCAAACCATCTCTTCGCATTGCTGCCCACCCCATTGACGCTATAATCGAGCGCGTTCCAGTCGGTCCAGGCGCTCTTGAGCGACTCCCAAGACTGAATGCCCGACCAGGTCACGTCGAAGTCGAGAACGAGGCCTGTGAGGTCGCCGTCCGGAAGATATGAGAACCGTGGGTGGCCGAACGGATCGTCTTTCTGAAACAGCACCAGCACCGCAAAATCAGCCATATCGCGGAACACGCCGGACACGGTGAACCCGGTGTCCGAGGCGCCCCACAGTGCCGCCGCCGCTCCGTAGTCGTCGAAGCCCTGAAGGTGCATCGTGCGATGCGGCTGGAGCTTGAAGATCGGGTCCATCATGACGCGACGCGAGGTCTGTTTGTTGCGGCTCTCAAATCAGGTACATTGGACAGAGACTGCCGATGAAGGTTCGGGACGTAATCAAAATGGTTGAAAGGGATGGCTGGCATCTGGACCGCACGCGTGGCGACCACCGGCAGTTCGTCCATTCCACGAAGCCGGGCACTGTGACGATTCCCGGCCACCCCAGCGACGAACTGCCACCGGGGACGCTAAACTCAGTATTGAAGAGGGCAGGACTAAAGAAATGAAATACGCTGTCATTTTCGAGAAGGCGCCCACCAATTGGGCCGCCTATGTGCCGGACCTGCCGGGATGTGTGACCACCGCGCCCACAATCGAAGATGCCCGGCGACTGATTGCAGAGGCCATAGAATTCCACATCGAGGGCATGCGGTTGCATGGTGAGGAAATCCCGACGCCCACAACGGTTGCTGAGGCAGTTGAGATTCGAGCCGCATAGGCTGGCGCTCACATGCGGTCGGGTTCAAGTCACGAGTAGACAAAGACCGAGAGGTCCGCGCCCGGAAATGTAGTTCCCACCGCCGTAATCGCCAGCCGCACGTTGGTATTCGCCGGAATCGTGGCCGCCCCATCTATCTGCGCCTGGGTGGCCGCAACCGAAGTGCTGCCAGCGGGAATCGTGAGCGATAGCCAGGCGGTCGCGCCAGCGTAAATCGTGAACACGAGATCCGCGCCCACCGGGGCGGATTTCACGTATGCCTTTACGCTCCCGGCGGTGAAGTCGCCATCGAGGTAGAACGCGGGCGCGGCGTCGGCCTGGATGCCGAGCGTACCGCTCACCGGCAGCGTGAACCCCGCCACCTTCGCCAGGCCCTCGGCCCCGTAGATCCAGTCCTCCCGGATCGCCACATCACCATCCGGCGATTCGTTGCCGTTCACATCGACAGTGAACCCGGCGATCACCAGCGCCTGGTCGATGAAATTGTCGGTCGGGATGTTCAACGACACGGCGTGCAGGGAGTCGGCATTGTTGATGGTGGTCGAATCGCCCGTGTAATCCCACGATGGAACTTCCACAATCCAGACGGAGGTTCCATCGAGAACCAGCGGTGCGTCCCAGGACAATTGGGTCGGCGTGTTGCCCGTGATCTTGCGTAG
>JBAWDI010000035.1:0-2630 GCA_049590695.1 Bryobacteraceae bacterium | reverse complement strand
CTGGGCGTCTGCCTGGGTGCGCAGTTGATCGCCAAGGCACTCGGCGCGAAGGTGTACCGGAACCCGGTCAAAGAAATCGGCTGGTTCGAGATCCACTTCACCGGGGCGGCCGCGCGCGACCCGTTATTCGCCGGCGTTGGCCCGTCCGAGACCGTCTTCCACTGGCACGGCGAAACATTCGACCTGCCGCCGGGCGCGGAGCGGCTGGCTTATTCCGAGGCGTGCCGCAACCAGGCATTCCGCTTCGCCGCCGGCGTTTTCGGCCTTCAGTTCCACCTCGAAGTGACGCCCGCCATGATTGAGGACTGGTCCGCTCAGGATGCCAACTGCGGCGATGTCCGCGAGTTGGCCACCCCCATCGATCCGCGACAAAACGCCGCCCGGCTGGCGCTCTTGTCGAGCGTCGTCTTCGGCCGCTGGTGCGATTTGCTGTAACATGAGCGCGATGGGCTTCTATCTCTGGGTTGACGATGAACTGGCCTGGGCCCAGGGCACTTACGAGTACCGTCCCATGGGCACGGCCGTCATCTCCTCGTCGGACTTATTCCGCCGGCGGGATTTCGACCCGCGGCGCAAAGTGCGCTCCCCCGCTCGCTCCGCCCAGTTCCTCGGCCAATTCGCATCGCTCGGCCACATGAACGCCCACCTTCGGAAGCGCCGGCCAGCCTGGCGTTTGTCGGTAGAATAAAGGAAGGGGGACTGTCGTGAACGTCGCCATCGATATTCCGGACGAAATCGGGCAGGTGCTCGCCGCTCAGGCGGGCGGTGCGTCTCGTGCGGTGCTGGAAGCGGTCGCTGTTGAAGCGTACCGGTCGGGCGCGATCACTACCGCGCAAGTGCAGCAGATGCTCGGGCTGCGCTCACGATGGGAGACGGAGGCCTTCCTCCGGCGCGCCGAGGCCTTCCACGATTACATGATGGAAGACCTGGAACGGGATATTGCCGCAATTCGCGACACCTCCCAGCAATGATCGCCGTCGCGGACACCTCGCCGATCTGCTATTTCATTCTGATCGGTGAGATCGACCTCCTGCCCAAGCTCTTCAGTCAAGTGCTGGTGCCTGAGGCCGTGCTTGCCGAGTTGCTTCACAAAGATGATCCACCGGCGGTTCGAAGCTGGGCGTCCAACCCACCACCCTGGATGCTCGCCAGAGAGATTCCACCCTTGGCAACCGCGGGACTGGAGAGACTTCAGGCTGGTGAGCGAGCAGCCATCCTCCTGGCCGAGTCCACGATGGCCAACATTGTCCTGCTTGACGAGAAAGCAGCGCGACGGGTTGCCGCCACTCGCGGCCTGCGGGTCACTGGGATCCTGGGTGTTCTGGGCGAGGCTGCCACTCGGGGGCTGCTTGAGCTGGCATCCGCAATCGACCGCCTCCGGATGACGACCTTCAGAGCGTCCCCGGCGCTGCTGAAGACGACTCTCGACCGCTTCGGCACTCGGTAGGGTCTCGGCGCTCGCCAAAAGTGGCCCGCTTTTGCTCGCCAGAAGTGACCCAGGTGGCCGCTTTGTGGTGGGGATTGGCGGCTCAATACGCAGGAGAAGGGTTCCCGCTCGACGGCGCGCCGGGTTTGGGAGCGGGAGTGAGAAGAAACCCGCCAATCGCAAATCCGGCTAATATAACGAGGTAGTCAACGATAGAGGCCTCCGCGATGATCTGCAGCAGCGGATGTTGGAGAGAGGCCGCCCTAAAGAACAGGATTGCCATCAGTGCCCAGCCGAGCAAACCGGCAGCGCCAGTCAAAAGCATCGCGTTCCGGTGTCCGCGGTGCAGGAGCGCCACGATCAGTCCACTTGCAAGACTGCCGAGAAAGCAGATGGCCCACACAGCAAGCTGAGGGTTATATGCCAGGAAGTGGCGCTCGGACAATTCAATCATCTCCAGGCGACCTAACAATAGAGCGCCGTAGTTGGCCGCCCAGGTGATCAGGATCGCCCGAGCCGCTAGCACCCTATGGTGACGCACTTCACTTGCGCAACCGGCAACGATCGCCACCAGCGCTTGGCGCCAATACCACGCGGCCGAGCGTCCCTTATTGAATTCCTCCAGGAGGTCGCCTGCAATAACGTCGGTAGTAGTGAACCGGGCGTGTTCCAGTAACCAAGTTGCCAGAGCCGGTGGTTTTGAACGTTTCATGCCATTCCTCTTTCCAGTTGCAGCAGCCCGCTCCAGAGGTTCATCAAGGACCGCTGTGTCTTGCGGACTTCTCGGACGCCATTGGTTGTGACGCGGAAATACCTCTTTGCCCGACCACCGCGTTCCGCCGTTGGTTTGCCCACGGCAGACGACACGAAGCCTTTTTCCTCAAGACGTTCCAGCGTGGCATAAACGCTTCCAACTGCGACTTCGCGGCTGGTCTGCTCTTCGATCTCTCTACAGATGGGTACGCCGTAGGCGTCGTCACCCAGGCGCATCAATGCCAGGATCACCAGCAATTCCCATTCGCCAAAATGACTTCGGCTGTTCATTTCTTCAACTATACTGAAGAAATCTATTTGACGCAAGAAATAAAAACGCTATGCCCCGGAGAGGACCGAGGTTCCCTCCAGAGCAAGGAGCTACTGGAAGTCATCACCTGCCATCCGGCGCGGCAGCGGCGGCTGCTGGCGTCGCTGGCCGAATCCGGCC
>JBAWDI010000034.1:0-2601 GCA_049590695.1 Bryobacteraceae bacterium | reverse complement strand
GATGAGAAGGTTATCCAGAGCGCGCTGGTAGATGCGGTGGAGCAGGTTCAGTTCGGGGGAGGCTGCCAAGCCGGAAAAGGCGCCGGCGATGCGCGCGGCCTCGTCGCCGGGGGGTTGCTTGCGGATGGCCTTTTCCATCAAGCGATTCTCGATGGCCCAGGCGCGGCGCATGCGCCAATTGGCGGCGACCATTTCCTCGATCATGGCGAACTCGACGCCATCGGCAGGGGCGAAACGCTCCTGATGCTGGGTGACGTGCTCGTCGAAGCACTCACTGGATTCGTTTTCCAAGACAATGCACTTGGCCAGGAGACCGTGGCGGAGGGCGTTGGCGGAGGAGTGTTCTTTGCCCTCAGGGGTTATGGGGCCACGGGAGCGGGCTCCGTTGGCGCGCGAAGAGTTGATACGTCTAAATGATCTCATATCCTCCAGTCACAGGATACAACGGAGACCCCTCGATAAAGATGCTAACTCGTTTGTTTTCAACGAAACATTGTTGTGACTGAAAAAGGGTCCATCAGTTTCGCGGCGCGGGAAAGCCGGGGAGCAGGGACGGCCGACCGCCGCAAAAGTGATGAAACCGCCCGGTGAACTAAACTAATTTTTCCATTGCAATTTCACAATCCTATGGTAAGATCGCCTCTCGAATGTATTTCAGGATTTCCGGGTTTGAAATAGTTTCTTTGACCTTTCCGATTACGGCGGTTTCACCGCTGCGATTGCCTGCTTACAGGGGAGCGCTTTCCCGCCGCTCCGGGTGCATCCGAAGGCGATTTGCGATGCTCCTCCCGATGGAGGTTGCCGACGCATGCACCCGCTGAACCTGCTCTCGCTGGGTATCACACCATTGCGATTCCGGCTGGAGACGCTGGGACCGTTTCGCGTGCCGGAATACAAGGGGGCGCTATTTCGCGGCGGATTCGGGCAGTTTTTCCGCGATTTGGTGTGCATTACCAGGGCGCCGGTCTGCACGGGATGCCCGCACCTAGCCTCGTGCGCGTACTCGCTGGTTTTCGAGACACCGGTTCAGCCCGAGACATTCACCGTGCTGCGTAAGTATCCGAATGCGCCGCATCCGTTTGTGATGACGCCGCCGCTGGATGCGCGGACTTCGATGGGGGCGGGCGTGGAGATGGCGCTCGACGTGACGCTGATCGGGCGGGGCGTGGAATACCTGCCGCACTTCGTATACGTTTTGGAAAAGATGGGGGCCTCGGGGCGTTACGGAGGGCGGTTCCGGGTGCGCAGCGTGGTTTCGCCGGTGGACGGCGCCGCGGTTTACGACGGAGCGACGCGGCGCATGTTGCGGCCTCCGGCGGAGTGGCGCGACAGCGAGGATGGGAAGCCGGCGCGAAGCATCCAACTGGACTTCCAGACGCCGCTGCGTATGCGCACCGAAGGGCAATACAACACATCACCGAATTTCACACAAATTGCGCAAGCTCTGCTGCGGAGGCTGAGTTTGCTGGGGGCGATTTACGGGGCGCCGCCGGCAGAGGGGAACGAATGGTTGCACCGGCTGATGGCGCAGGTGGACCAGGCGCGGACGGAAGCGGCCGAGTTTCACGTGTATCACTGGGACCGTATGAGCGGGCGGCAGGGGCGGAGAGTGCAGATGGACGGAGTGGTGGGCTCCGTGCGCGTCTCGGGAGACCTGACGGAGCTGGCGCCGTGGTTTCGAGTGGGGGAGTGGGTGCATGTGGGGTCGGGGACGAGCATGGGGATGGGGGGGTACAGGATGGAAACGGAGGCGTGAGCATGACGAAATCGTTCTGGTTAGCGAGGCATCGATGAGATCACACCGAAGCATACCTTCTCAGTTCGCAACTCCGCCGGCGGCTCCGACGCGGCGGGAGCAATTTCTGGAACTGGACTTCAGCGTAATGACGGCGCTGTACGGCGGCGGAGCCGAAGCTGGGAAGAACGATGTCGAGGACCCATTCCGAGTTCCTAGCATTCGGGGACACCTGCGTTTTTGGTGGCGGGCGACGATTGGCGGCCGGTTCACCGACGTTGAGAGCTTGCGTAGAGCCGAGGCAAAGGTCTGGGGGGATACCGACCAAGCGTCCGGCGTTCGGATCCGCGTACTGCATGCGGATCGGGGAACGGAGCGGCCCGCTGCCAGCATTGGGTCCGACGGACGCTGGCAGAAGGTCCAGCCCGATTACGCTTTGTTCCCGGCACAGGAGGACCGCAAACGAATTGGGAACCTCTACTTCGGGGGCAGATTCCGGCTAGAGGTTTCGGCGCGCGAGGACGTGCAAGGCGACGTGGACGCCGCTCTGTGGGCGTGGGTGACGTTCGGCGGCATCGGAGGGAGGACGCGGCGGGGCGCCGGTTCGCTCCACTGTGCGCCGTACACGTACACATGGAGGGCGGAAGCGATACGCGGCGACGGAAGCAGCCGGCCGTGGCCTGTGTTGAAGGGCGGCTGCGCAGTTATGGGTTCCCGGAAACAGGAGTGGCAGAAATGCTGGATAGAGTGCATCAATCTGCTTCGTGAATTCCGGCAGGACCGGTATCGACCGATGGGGGCGGTGTCAAGACTTTTGTGTAAACATCCCCGCGGTTAATGTTTCGGGCCGGCTATACTGGTTGCAC
>JBAWDI010000033.1:0-9624 GCA_049590695.1 Bryobacteraceae bacterium | reverse complement strand
AGACGAAGCCGCCGCCCCCCCGCACGTAGTTCTCGAAAGCCGCCTGCACCTCCGCTGGCCACTTGCTGCCGCTGGGGAAGTCGTTGTAGTTGGAGATCACCACCCGGTACCTGGCAAATTCCGGTTTGAAGGCGCTGAAGTCGCCGCCTTTGGGAGGGGTGGTGAGCACGTCCACTTGGAAGAGGCCGCCGGCCTCCAGAATCGTCTTCAGGGCCGGGGTGGTCGACTTCCAGTCGTGGTTGTTCTGCCCATCGATAATGAGGGCGCGGATGGGCGCCGCGCACCCCAACCCGGCTGCCAAAACGCCCAGCAAAACGGTCCAACCTGCTCTTTTCATGGCTTCGCTCACCCGGATTGTAGCGCAGGTGCTTGCACGCTTTGGGAACTTTTTGGCCCTGGCGGGTGTCTATCTCTTTGCAAGGCCGGTGTATTCCTGCTAGTTTGAAGTCAGGCTGAATGCGAGGCTATCGGTGGCCACTTCAATCTTGGACTTGAGCCCGGAACAGACGGCGGAAGGCGCGGAATCGGACGATCTCCGCCTGGTGGAATCCCTGCGCGAAGGGTCTGAGTGGGCCTACGAGGAACTGCTCACGAGGTTCCAGCAACCCGTCTACACGCTGGCTTTGCGGCTGTTGAACAACCAGTCCGAGGCCTGTGACGTGGTGCAGGAGGTTTTCCTGAAGGTTTTCCGCAATGTCGGAAACTTCCGCGGGCAAAGCACCCTGAAGACGTGGATCTACCGCATCACCGTGAACGAAGCGCATAACGCCAGGCGATGGTTCTTTCGGCACCGCCACCGCGAAGTGGAGCTGGACGCGAATCCGAAAGAGACGCGCGACTGGAAGGAGATTATACCGGACAACAGCCGCTCGCCGTTTGACGTGGCATTCGACCGCGAACAGCACGTCATGATTGAGGCGGCGCTCGAAAAAATCAATCCGATTTTCCGCGAATCCGTGGTGCTCAGGGACATCACGGATCTCAGTTATGAAGAGATCGCGGGAGTTCTTGGCGTCTCCCTGGGAACCGTCAAGTCTCGAATCCTGCGGGGCCGCGAAGCCCTGCGGGCAGAACTCGCGGGAAGCCTGCAATCCAGGCCGGCCTTGCGATTGGTGCCGAAGACGGCAGAGTGAATGGAAGCTATGAGCTGTGACGACATGCATGAAATGGTCTCTTCGCTCCTCGACCGGAGGGTTACGGCCAGGGAGGAGGAGAGTGTTTTGGCGCACCTCGAATCGTGCCGCCCCTGCGGCGCGGAATTCGAATCCATGCGACAGTTGCGCGGGGCGCTCCGCCAGCTCGACAAACCTGAATTGCCCGCCCGCCTGCTGGAGGGATTGCGCATGCTCGCTTTGAGCGAGCGCCTGCGGCTTCTTTCGCACGTGGGTTTTTCGGCCCGCGCGCACCGCTGGGCCGGACGTATGCAGTTGGTGTTCGAGAACCTCATGCGGCCCATGGCGCTCCCCTTCGCCGGCGGCGTGCTTTCGGCTCTGGTGATGTTCGCCATACTGGTTCCCAGCCTGGCGTTTCCGCATAACTTCCGCAACGACGTGCCCCTGTGGAGGCTTTACACCGACCCCGCTCTGGAGGAGATGAACCCGGTGAGCGCCGGCGGCGAAATCGTGGTGGAACTGACGATCGACGAGCGAGGGCGGGTGACGGACTACACGATCAGCCGCGGCAAGCCAACGGCCGAACAACTGAACGACCTGATTCTGTTTTCGCGCTTCGCTCCCGCCACTGTTTTCGGGCGTCCCACCTGGGGCAAGGTGGTGTTTCGCCGCAGCCAGATCAGCGTGCGGGGCTGACGGCGCTCGCGTGCCAAGCCGCAAACTCGGACAACATTTCCTCATCCGTGGATCCGTCCTCGAGCGCATCGCCGCGGCCGCCTGTCCCGCGCCCCAGGATGTGGTCGTCGAAATCGGCGCGGGCCGCGGTGCATTGACCGAAAAGCTGCTGAAGCGCGCCGCGCGCGTGGTGGCCGTCGAGGTGGACCCGCGCCTGGCCGAGCGGCTCCATCTCAAATTCGCGGCCGAGCCGCGCCTCGAAATCGTCTGCGCGGACGTGCTCGAAACCGACCTCGCGCAATGGGGCCGCGCCACCATCGCCGGAAACCTCCCCTACTACATCGCCTCGCCGATAATCGAGAAGGTGCTTCCGCTCAACCCGCCCCGCGCCGTCTTTCTGATTCAGAAGGAGGTGGCGGAACGGCTGGTGGCGCGGCCCGGCGACCGCGAATATGGCTACCTCACCGTGAGGACCGCGCTCTACGCGGACACGCGCCTGCTCTTTGAGGTGAAGCCGGCGGCTTTCCACCCGCCGCCCAAAGTCG
The DNA here is from genome assembly GCA_049590695.1 of Bryobacteraceae bacterium. Taxonomy (GTDB): domain Bacteria; phylum Acidobacteriota; class Terriglobia; order Bryobacterales; family Bryobacteraceae; genus Fen-178. The sequence goes on along the minus strand of JBAWDI010000033.1, from coordinate 7,292 downwards.
ATTCCGCCGTGGTGCTGCTCGAGCCGCGCACCCGCGACCTGGGCGTACCCGGCCGCGACGCCTTCCTGCGCTTCGTCGCCCAGTGTTTCCGGCAAAAGCGCAAGACGCTCCGCAACAACCTCGCCGATTTCTACGGAAAGGAACTGGTGGATGCCTGGCCCGAAGCTTCCCTCCGCGCCGAACAGATTTCTCTCGAAGGATTCGCCGGCATGTTCCGCCGCCTGGGCCGAAGTTCCTGAAGGATTCGGACGGTATTCAGACAACCTACAGGCTGCGGCCGGCGGGTTTGGATTCCAGCTCTTCGATGGCCTTCCGGCAATGCTCGGGGATGGGAACCGCCTTGTTGCTGGCGTAATCGAGGGCCACGATGGTGGAGAGCACCTCGGCGACTATCATGTCGAGGGTTTTGCTCACTACCCGGTGCTGCAACTGGAAGCTGCGGTTCCCGATCCGCGACACCCTGGCGCCAGTGTAGGTGGTATCGGGGTAAGTCAACTGCCTCTTGTAGTCGCACGAGATGCTGGCCAGTATCGGCCCGACGCCCGCCGGCGGCAACGGGGGCCAGAAGCCGATGCGTGCCAGGTATTCGACACGGGCCGTCTCGCACCAACGCAGGTACGCCAGGTTGTTGACGTGCCCGAATTCATCGTGGTCCGCCCATAGCAGGGGGATGGCGACCACGACGGGGAAATCGATCAGAGACTCATGGCAATGTTTCATTTCGCGCTTTTGGCGATTTCGACCGCGAACACATGCACCGGACCCAGCATATTGGACCGGAAGACCACCCATTTCATGTCCGGCGAAAACGTCACATTGGGTTCCAGGCGGTAGTCGTGTTTGCTCATGTCGACCAGCCGTTCGGCCTTGAAGAAACCCGCATCGATCAGCTTATCAGAATCCGCGGTCTTGATGCCGGCCACGTCCGGCACGCGCTCGGGCCGGAACAGGTAGATCCATTTGCCATCGGGCGCGCGGGCCACCATTTCGCTGTCGCCGCCATCGCCGGCAAACAGCGTGCCGTCCGGGGATACGTTGTAGTGCACCGACCATTCGTTGCGCTGGAGGTGATACCAGGTGCGCTTGCCGGTGGAGACCTGGTAGCCGGCCAGCCAGAAATCCTGGCCGCGCGGGGTTTGCAGGTCGTACCAGATCATGGCGCCATCCGCCGAGAAGAATTCGTGGCCGGCAATTTCCATGTTCATCGTGCGGGTGTGAATCTTGGTCAGGCCGGTGCCGTCGGCGCGGATGGTCCAGATGCGGTCCACCTCGTGCCAGGTGCCCTCGTGGCAGAACATGATGAGGTTGGCGTCGGCCGGCGAAAATTGCAGATGACCCAGCCACTCGTGCTCCCGCAGGATATCCTTCAGTTCGCCCGTCTTCGTATTCACCGTGAACAGGACGCGGGGCGGACCGGCGCGCGCGGCCATCAACGAGTTGTGCAGCCGCAGGTCCTTGGCATCCGCGAATGTCATGGGTTTGCCGTCCGCGCCGACGGCTTCGTAGTTGGGCTGGCCAAAACGGGCATTCCCTCCGGGCGGCCGATTGGCCGGCGGCGGGCGTGGAGTGGCGCCTTCCACATAACTGCCCAGCAGAAGAGTCTCATCCGCATTGAGGGACGAGACGTTCCGTCCGGGCGGCAATTTGACGACCTCGCGCGTGGCTCCCGTATCGACATTGGTTGCATAAACCGTGGCCCCGGTGGAATTGCGCGGGCCAGCCGCGCCGGCCTGGCCGCCCGGCAGCCGCTTGATGTAATAGACATCGCCGGTCTTGTGACCCGCCACCAGCACCGACACGGGACCGGCGACCAACGGTTTGACTTCGCGCGTGGCCAGGGTGATGGTCGCGATGCCGCCGCCGGCGGTGGTGACGATCAGCTTCTTGCCGTCGGCCGTGTAGGCGTTTTGATTGAAGTACAGGCTCTGGGTGCCGTCTTCTTTGGAAAGCCGGATCACGCGATGGCCGGTCGCGGCATCGATCCATTCGGTGGGCAGCTCGGCGGCCACCACCGCGGGGGCGAAGGCCAGTAGGAAGGGCAGCATTCGTCGATGGTTCTGCATGGTTGTTCTTCTTTCGCGCGATTAGGGCTTGGCGATCTCGACCGCGAAGACGTGCGTAGGGCCGAGCATATTGGAACGGAAGACGATCCATTTCATGTCGGGGGAAAACGTGACATTGGGCTCGAGGCGGTAGTCGTGCTTCGCCAGATTCACCAGACGCTCGGACTTGAAATAGCCGACGTCGATCAGGTCTTTCTTGTCGCGGAACGAACTGCCCTTGACCATGACCGGCCGGAACAGGTAAATCCACTGGCCGTTGCCCGCCGGTTTCAAAACTTCGTTGTCCGGCGAACGCGCGGCGACGCTGTTGGGGCCGCCCCCGTCGCCGGCAAACAGCTTCCCGTCCGCCGAGACATTGTAGTGCACCGACCATTCGTTGCGCTCGAGGTGATACCACGTGCGATGTCCGGTGGCGAGATCCACGCCGGCCACCCAGAAAACCGTGCTCTTGGGGGTCTGCAAGTCGTACCACACGGTTTTGCCGTCGGCGCTGAAGAACTCATGCCCCGCGATTTCCATGTTCATGGTCCGCTCGTGCATCAGTTTCAGGCCCGAGCCATCGGTGCGGATGGTCCAGATGCGGTCGTTAAAGTGCCACGGTCCTTCATGGCAGAACATGATGAGATTCGGGTCGGTGGGCGACATCTGAAGGTGGTTGGTCCAGTCGTTCTCGGTGTAGATCTTGTGGAATGCCCCCGTCTTGATGTCGATGGTGTAGAGCATCTTGGGCGTGCCCCTGGCCCAGTTCCCCTCGAGGCCTCCGCCCATGCCGCCGGGCGGCGGCGTGCGAGGCACGGTTTTTCCATCGGGATCGGCGGCGATGCCCACCAGCATGGTTTCATCCGCGTTGACGGCGAAGGCGCCGCCGCGGCCCGCCTGGACGGGGATCTTGGCGACCTCATGGGTAGCGTGGGTGTCCAGATCCGTGGCGAAGATGGCGCCTTCCTTGGTGTAGTAAATCTGGCCGGTTTTATGGCCAGTCACGAGAATGTTCACACGCCCCTCGACCACCTGATCGATTTCGCGCGTAGCCAGATTGATGGTGGCAATTCCGTGAGGATTGGTGACGACCAGCTTCTTGCCATCGGCCGAGTAGGCGTTTTGATGGAAATAGAGCGAAGCAGTGCCGTCTTCGCGCGAAAGGCGGATCACGCGATGGCCGGTGTCGGGATCGATCCATTCGGTTGGCAGCGCGGTCTGCGCGGAGAGCAAGCGCATCCCGGCGAAGGTCAGGAACAAGAAACTACGCATCATAGTAGGAGTTGGCGGCTCGGCGCGACGGAAAGTTACCGCTCGACCGGCTCAGCGGCGCCCGGCTACAGAAACGCCATGCTCTTGATGCCCGAGACGTCGAACCGCTTGCGGCAGCGCAGATTCTTGCAGGCCACCTTGTCGTCCATCAGCACCATGTAGCTTTGCGCTTTCTGGAACTTGGCGCGGTCGCGCTCGTCGGCGCCCCCGGGAAGGCGGTCCTTTTTTTTGCGCACACTCCACCGCAGCTCGTACGTCTCCGCGCTCCGGCAATACGGGCAATTCAGCACGGCCGGCTTGGTGGTCTCGGAATCCGTATAATACGCCCGCTCGTCCATGGTTCGCTCTTCCCGTCTCGAATCTACCGGTAGGTCCGCCCGTGCAGGCGATACTTGAGGTCTCGCACCCAATTGTAGATCCGATTCTGCTGAGGACATTCGCCGGGAGCCAGGTTGGGCCAAGGGGGCGTGAATCCGATCACCAGGCTATCCCGTTCCACCCACAGCTTCTTGTCTCCGGCAGCGCCGGCGTCCACATCCACAATCACCCCGGAACCACAGGATTCGCCGTCCAGCACCTCGAAGTGGCTCACGGAGACGGCCGGCGGACCCCAATCCTGCATGAACGAGGTCATGGGGTAGTCGCGGCACGGATTGGCGTCCGTGCAGCCCCACAAGGAGTAAGCCTGCTTGTAGTCGTGGGCGGCCAGCAACTCGAAGAACCGTTTGGCCTGCCGTTCCTGGCGGAAGGTGTGGAAGCAGTAGAAGAGAAGCCCCGCCACCACCAACAGCGCCGCCAGCGAAATCACCACGCGCTTGACGATCTTCCCCCGCCGCTCGTCGCCCGCGCCGTACTGCTCGAGAAAATCGCCCATCTCCGCCTCGATCCCGGATCTACTTCGCCGCTGGCGCCGCAGCCACCGGGTACGCTTTGTCGTACGCGGCGATGGCGTCGTTGGTGATCTCCATCGCCGGCTTGAAGTAGGCCAAGGTAGATACGTCCACCACCAGGTCGTATCCCTTTTCTTCGGCGATCTTCTTCACGATCTCGCTCATCTTGGTCGTGGCCTTTTGCAGGATGTCGTTGCGATCGCGCTCCACGTCGGCCTGAAGGTCTTCGTTCATGCGCTGATTGTCGCGCTGCTTCCTCTGGAGCTGCGCCGTGAGATCGGCCTCCGCCTGCTGCGTGAACTTACCGGCATTCATCTGCAATTGCTGCGAGATGCCGGCGATATCCTTCTGCAACTGCTCGATGGCCGTCGACCGCGGCTTGTACCTGGCCTGCATGTCCGCGTCGGCCTTCTTGATCTCGGCCGATTCCAGCACCGCGCGTTGCAGATTGATCACCGTGATCTTAGGCTGCGCGGTGGCCATTTGGGCGACCCCCAATAGCGCGGAGCAAACCATCAACGGCCCGAATCCCATACGTAAATTCATGAAAACAACTCCTGATTTGGCGTGTAGATCCTTAGATTAGCACACCCTATTCCAAGACCCCGAGAATCTCGTCTTCCGTCAGGATCAGGTATTCCTCGCCTTCGATCTTGATTTCGGAACCGGAATACTTGCCGAACAGAATGCGGTCGCCGGGCTTCACGTCGGGCGCCACGCGCTCGCCGGAATCCAGCAGCTTGCCGTTGCCCACGGCCTTCACCTCGGCCTGTTGCGGCTTTTCCTTGGCGGAATCCGGGATGATGATCCCGCCGACCTTTTGTTCGCCTTCATCCAGGCGTTTCACCAACATGCGGTCGTGCAGCGGACGTAAATCCATGATTTCGATTATACAGCGCGGTAGCGCCGGCCGGATGGGCAAGCTAGAGCATGCCCCACCTGTAGTTGACTTCGGTGATCGGCGGGCCTTGGTAGTAGGGGAATGTGTCACCTGAAACGGTATTTCATTTTTTTTGTCTTCATACGAGTTTTGGCAGCCCAGGACGGTGAGGCGCGCCACAACCTGGAAATCGGCGGCGGTGGTGTATTTCCGATCGGCGGCTATCTGGCCAGCGAGTATTCCGCCGGTCCCTCGCTATATGCGGGCTACGAACTGCGTCTCCAGAAACACCTGGCGGCGGAGGGCGGATGGACCGGCTCCTGGCTGCCTGGAACATCCTGCACCCGGTTCGGGTGCGCGCACCCGCGCGGGGAGGTTGGCTTTCTGGACTATGGTCTGCGGGGAGTTGTCCCCGTTGCCTCCGGGCGGGTGGAGCTGTCGGCCGGGCTGGGCGGCGGCTACATCTGGTTTGGGCCCGAGGATCATTACTACAACGGCTCGCTGCTGCAATACTCCGGCAGGGCGACCGTGGCCGTCGATCGTCACCAGCACTTTCGGGTGGGCTTCACGATACGCACCTGGCGCGATCTGGGGCGGCCGATTCAACAATGGCTATCCACCACCGTGAGCGTGGTCTACGGTTTCGGCAAGCTGCCGTAGACCGGCGCTACTGTTGCGCAAGGATCTCCGACAGCACGCGGCCCGCCGACCCGCTGGGGGTCTCCACCTCCAGCATCGTGGCCAGCGTGGGAGCGACGTCGTTTACCGCGATCGACCCGTCGTACCGGCCCGCGCGAATGCCCGGTCCCATGAAGATCAGCGGCACGTGCACATCGTAGCCGTATGGCGAAGTGTGCGACGCGGGCTTGTCGCTCACGATCCAGTACGGGTCCGTGACCACCTCGATATCCGGTCCGCGGCGCACGTTGAATCCATTGGTGATGAGCCGGCCTATGTCATCCTGAAGCAGCTCGCCGTGAGCGATCTCCTCGCGCGTATAGACGCGCGCGACATGGGGCATCGCCTTCAGTGCTTGCGCGGCGGCGCGGTCCGCTTCCGCCGGGTCGAGCTTCCGGAGCGCGATCGGCGCCTGATTCAGATACACGGACACGTCCCAAGCGCCCGCGACCCAATCGCCCGCTCCGTATTTTTTCTCCAGCGCGGCCTGCGCCACTTGCTTCAGGGTGGCGACCAGGATGCGCCCTCCCGGCATCTTGCGCAGTGCGTTCACTTCCGGCGAGGGAGCGGCGCCATGGTCGCCGGTGAGCACCACCAGCACGTTGTCCAGGCCCACCTGGCGGTCCACCGTCTGAAACAGCTTCTCGATCAGCCGGTCGGCGCTTACCGCCGTGTCGCGCGCCTCCGGGGAATCCGGTCCATAATCGTGACCCACCTTGTCGTTGGACGTGAAGCTGATGGCCAGCACATCCGTGAAATCGCGCTTCCCAAGCTGCTCGGCGGTCACCGCGCGCTCGGCCAACAGCTCCATCAATTCGTTCCCGAACGGACTGGACTCCAAGGGACTTTCATCGCTGGTCCCGTACAATTCTTTGAGATTCTCCGGCAGCTTGTGGTTCAGCCAGGCGGCGCCGCGATACTTCTCCGCGGGCCGGCTATCGTTGAAGTCCTTCACCCACCCCGGCAGCTCGCGGAAATAGTACGTGCTGCTGACGAAATTGCCGCTGACGGGGTCGAACCAGTATGCGCCGTCGGCCATGTGGCCCACCATCAGAATCGCGGCCCGGTCTTTCAGTGAAATCCCGATCACGCGGGACTTGCCGCCATCGGCCATTTTCAACTCGTCGCCGATCGTGCTCACCAGCAGCCGGTGGGGCGAGCATCCCGGGCCGCCATTTCCACCCACCAGTTGGGTGTGGCTGTCGGAGACGCTGGTGACGTGCCGGCCCTCGTCGCGGTCGAACCACTCGTTTCCCACGATCCCACTGACCGAAGGCATGGCGCCCGAGAGGATGACGCTGTGCCCGAGGGCTGTCAGCGGCGGGAAGTGCCGGTACCGCGCATCGGTGAAGACCGCGCCCTTCGTCAACAGCCGGTCGAAGCCGGCGTGGTATTCGCCGCGGTACCGCGTGAGGTAATCGTAACGGAACTGGTCGATGGCGATTACCAGAACCAGTTTCGGTTTGTGGGGCGCCGCGGTAAGCAGACAAGCTGCCGCCAGCAGGCACAGCAGGATTCTCTTCATCGGCT
>JBAWDI010000032.1:0-2817 GCA_049590695.1 Bryobacteraceae bacterium | reverse complement strand
CGTAAGCACCGATCTCCGTGTTTCCGTCAGTGGAGTTCGACCCGCTGGTTCCACCACTGTTGCCAGAAGGAAACCGCTGATGAGATCCCAGCGGCTCCGCTGACCGGCAAGAGGAAATTCGCGAGGGTGTCTTCGGTCCGGTAGGAACTGGCCTGGCCGCAGGTCAGATAAGCCATGCTTACAACGTTGTCGTTGCTTTGCATCGGGCAGCCATTCGCGAATGATGCCAGGCCAAATACACCCTGCATCTGCTCGCTGGTGTTCGAACTTTGCAAAAGGAGCGCCAAGGTGGGCAGCGCCTCCTTCGAGTGCATTGCCGCCAGTGCTCGAATCGCCGGCTCGCGCAGCTCGCTTCCCGGTGGCGCCTGGTTGACGATTGACACGAGTTGCTGTACCGCTTCCGGTGTTGCATCTCGCCAGAAATTCCGGAGCGCGGAGAGAACGAAAGCTCGACGCGGCTCGTTGGCAATTGCCGGCCATTTCTGCAAAAGCGTGGCCAGAGCGCCCTGCCGTCCTCGATAGAGCAGCGCTGCCAAGGCTGTTGCTTCCAGTGAGGGAACCGGCGAGGTCAGGTAGGCTGACAGGACGGTTTGCACTGCTGCCCCGTCCATCTGCCCAAGGCTATCCAAGAGGACTTCAGGGTTCTGTCCGTTAGCTTGGAGGCCGGCCCCAACTTCGAAAACCAGAACGTCCAGAAGGGGAGCGTTGTTCGGGTAAGAAAACGCGGCCGGTAGCGGTGATCCCAAAGTCGGCAGGAACAACCTTTCGACCGAAATGCCGTTACGCGTCACAAGCGCGTCCCACCTTCCAGCCGAATCCTGTGTTAGGAACCAAACGCCGTGGAAGTTAGCGTCAATGGTACCCGTCGGTCCCACTGAGCGTTGGCCCCATGCGTGCTGAATATGGAGGAGACCCGCGCTCGCGTTACCCATTAGTGCCCGCTCGACATCAATGTCAAATGAGACCCCGTCAGGGGCTTCTGTCCGCGTTGTGACGGTGCCGATGACGATTGCTGTAGCCCTACTAGACAGATCGGCCAGCGTAGCGCCGCGCGCGATCAGGGTCATTAGCAGACACGTAAACAGCGTCCGCAAGCCAATTGCAATGGTACGAGTAAGCATTGTTCGTCTCCTCTCCTAATTGGCATAACTGCCCTGTGCACAGTAACCACTACTCGGCGGTGACGAAATGTTGCCGTCCGTCCCGCGGTCTGTTTCAAAAGTTACGGCTTGACGCAGGCCGCACACGGCATCGAAATTCTTGTCCGTTGAACCGATGAAGAATTTTTGAGTGAAGCTCTCGACTGAAACTTGTGGGTTCGCCGTTTGGTATGCTACCGGCACCGGTGTCCAGTCACCCGCCGAGCAAGCCGCGTAGTGGTCCGGGAACCTATTTGTCGATGTACTCCAGTTTTGGTCATTAGTGTCTCTCTGCGACGCCGGCCAAAATGCCATTTGGTACCAGTTAATCGTGGGCCAGTTTTCACCGGCATAAAGTTGGGTAAAGTTCTCCAGGTATTCGTAGGTGTCTATCGGCGACAGCACCCAATCTGACCGGTCGTATACGCCGTCGTAAATTACCTCTGTCCACCCCGAGTAGTTCTGACCGAATAGGGCGGAACACGAGGTCCATTGCTGGATGGCGTCGCTGATCACCCTGGTTGGTTTGTTTACAAAAACGCCAACCCAGTTGGATGTGTTTCCTCCGTCCGTGAACCGCACGTATTCCGTTCCCGCGGTGGGCTCACTTTTCGCCTTAATCAGGTAATACACCATGCCGCCGCCCGCGTCCGTCCTAGTTGACATGTCTACAAACCAGGCGTCGCTGGCACTGGACGTAAATGATGGGTTCGTGTAGACGGCCGAGAGGTATAGCTTGCTGGAAGCCCAGTAGAGATTCGTCAGCCCGTAGCAGCAGCTAGTGATATTGTTGTTCGAGCCGTCCTTTCCCAAATACCAAAAGGCAATTGAGTACGAGCCGTTTGGCCCGGTGAGCGTTTGCGCCACAGCGGGCGCAAAGGCCGAAACTACTAGCACGGCCAGTAAAACCTGAACAGGAAGCCTGGCCGTCCTCATGAGCGTCTTCATCTTGTCAGCGACTCCTATCTTTTCTTTTCGCACCCGCGAAACAATTCATTTCATTTCGAGGCTTCGACTCAGCATAGGCCGGGATTGTCGTTGGTGTATGCGGCCGTTGCCGCTATTGCGGCAATGGCATCTAAATATCAGAAAATAATTACCGAAATGCCATGAAACGTAACGAACAATTCATCGGAAAACGGGCATTATCTTTGTTTTCGCCATCGTTGACGTGATACTATATCGATTTCTAATTACGGCGGAGCGATGATGCCAACCAGTGGACGCGAGGAACCCTTCTTGAGCACGAGTCAGGTTTCGAAGTGGCTGGGGATCGCCCCAAGGACCCTGTGCCTCTGGGCTGAATGTGCTGAAATACCCGCCACCAAGATCGGACGGCAGTGGCGGTTTCGTCCGCGCGAAATCAAGCGTTGGCTCGAAGAGCGTGGCGTGAAAAGTGAGTCGCCATTGCCCTGGCCCGGGTGACCCCGGTGGTTCGGTGAGTGGTAGCTCAGCGAGAGTCGCGACAATGCGAGCTGCCGAGCTGAGACCTGCGGGCTATTCTTTGGGCCCCATGCCCAGTGCCTTCATCTTGCGGTACAGGTTGCTGCGCTCCAGCCCGAGCAGCTCCGCCGTGCGCGTCACGTTGCCGTTGGTCTCTTCCAGCTTCTTGAGGATGTACTCGCGCTCCGCGGCTTCCCGCACTTCCTGCAGGCTCCCGAAGCGGCCAGTAGCGCGC
>JBAWDI010000031.1:0-5316 GCA_049590695.1 Bryobacteraceae bacterium | reverse complement strand
TCAGCAACTCGTCAATGAGCTCGGGCTTGACCTTCTCCATACGTTCTCCTCTTCAATTATTGCGGAGAACGTTTACACAGAAAATCTTACACCCTCCTGATAGGGCGAAGTCGATGGCCGGAACCGGATGAGATTCGCCGCATCACCGGGCAGGCAGCCCCGGAGCACCTGCCAGTGAACCAGGAGCGCGGTTTCCCAAGGGCCGCGCTGGGTCTGCCGATCATGTTCCGTTTCAATCAAAGGAAGTCGCCGGGCGACCCCGATCCCACCACACTGAACGTATTCGATTCAGACGACAAGGAACTGAGGTTCGCCAGTCCAGTGATCTTGAAGCCATGGGCGGCTTCGGCAAGCGAAGCTATCCCCCTGTTGGTGCTTCTCAATGCGCCCCCGCCGGAGAACGTCAAGCTTCGGTACGGGAGAGGGCAGTCGCAGGCGGTTTCTCTGGGCGCGGACGTGCTGCAGGAGTTGGTTGCCAGGGCCGAGGGCGCGTGGGGCGTCAGGAGGTTGAACCTATGAGGTACTTGGTTTCGGTGGGACTGGGTCCAGTACAGGATTTCATTGCGGCGGCGCGCCGGTGCCGGGATCTGTGGTATGGGTCGAGGCTGCTCTCGGAGGTCAGTAAGGCAGCGGCGCTTCGTCTCGCCCAGGACGGCGCGAAGCTGATTTTCCCCGCTCCGGATTCGCTTGCGGACCTGGAGATCGACTCCCCTTTCACGGTTGCGAACAAGCTTCTGGCGGTGGTGGATACCGATGATGTTGCCGCCGTTGTTGGCGCGGCTAAGGCTGCGGCGGAGAAGCGGTTGGACGACGCCGCGAGGATCGAGACGTGGCGGCTTCGGGGCACTAGAATCGACTGGCGACGGTACCACAGCCAATTGAGGACGGTTCTAGAGTTCTACGCCGCGTGGACACCCTACGCGAACTACAAGTCGGCTCGGGCGCGCGTGGAGCACTTGGCAGCGGGGCGGAAGGCGCTGCGGAACTTCCAACGATTTGAGGGTCAAGAAGGCGTGCCGAAATCGTCGCTGGATGGAATTCGGGAGAACGTGGTTCTGGAGAGATCGAGCGACCTGTACCAGAGCCAATTGAAAGACGAGGAATGGCTGGACGCCATTGGGGTAGTGAAGCGCTTCGGGGACTACTCGCGGTTCGATTCGACGATCGATGTTGCGGCGGTGCCGTTCGTCCGGGGGCGGACTACTGAGAAGCCGGACGTGATGGAGCGATATAGGCAGTACGTTTGCGAACGGGAGTGGTTGCCGAAAGGCACATATGCCCTCCTGTACCAGCACGACTCACGGCAGATCTTCGATGGCGAACTTGTCGACGACCCGGAGTTAGAAGCCATTCGGAAGAAACTCGGAAAAGAGCCCAATCCTCCCTACTACGCGTTTCTGATCGGCGATGGGGACCGGATGGGCGAGGCCATCGGAAAGATCGAGGAGGAAGAGGAACATCGCAAGTTCTCCTCGAAGCTTTCGCGCTTTGCCGAGGCGGCGCGCAAGCTGATCGACGGAGACGAGTATCGGGGCTGCTCGATTTATTGCGGTGGAGACGACGTAGTAGCGCTGCTCCCGCTGGACCGGGCGTTGGATTGCGCCCGCGCCGTGAATGCGGAATTCCACGAGGCGATGGGCGGATATAATGTCACGTTCAGTGCGGGCTTAGTCGTGGCACATGCTCTGGAGCCTTTGCAGGATGTGCGGGAATGGGCCCGCAAAGCCGAGAGGGCGGCGAAAGATCCGAAACGAGGGGACCGCAACGCTTTGTGTGTTGCGGTGTGGCCGCGTAGCGGCGCGCCGGTGAAGGTCTTCGGCAAGTGGAATGAGTTCCCGGAGGTGCTGGACCGGATTGCGGGTCTGTATGTAAACAAGAAGCTCTCGTTGGGGTTGGCCCATGAGTTTCGGGATTTGCTGGTGCGGATACGCGAGTGGGATGAGCTTCACGAGGCAGTGCCGCAAATGGCGAAGGCGATTGCGGCCCGAAAGGAGCAACAGAAGGAGGCCGTGCAACTAGTGGAGGAACTTGCCAAAGACTGGAACGGGCTTGACCGGTTGTGCCGGACGATGTTAGCCGCACGACCGTTCGCGCGAGCGCGAAAGGAGGCGAGCTGATGGAACGTACCTTGCTGATTCAACCGCGGGACCCGGCCATCTTCCGCGACGGTAAGCCGTTCACGGCGGGTGCGCCCGCCCGGAGCATTCCCTGGCCGATGCCGTCGGCGGTAATTGGAGCCATCCGGACCCGGCTGGGGCGGCTCACGAGCTACGACAATGAAACGATAAAACGTCTCAGGAAGATCGAGCAATGCGGGCCGTTTCTAGCGGCGAAGAGCAACGTTTCGTTTGCGCTGGCGTTTCCGGCCCCGGCGGATGCCGTGGCGTTCGCTGCGGCAGACGGAAAGCTGGATATTTGTCCATTGCGACCTGAGGAGCTCAAAGGCTGCGATGGCATGGACACGCCCGGCGGGTTGCCGCCGGTTCTTATGGACCGTGACGGGAAGCCGGCCGAGATGCCGCCATTCTGGTCTGGGAAATGGACGATGGAATGGCTGGCGGCTGGTGGAAGGTCTTCCGTCCGCTGCTCCCCTGCGGAAATTGGTCTCGGCGGCCTGCGCAGACAGCGCCGCATCCACGTAAAGATCGAAGCCGGGTCGCAAACCGCCGAGAAAGGGATGCTATTCGGAACCGAGGGGCTGGAATTTGAAGACAACGCAATCTGCTCCAAAATCCGGTACGGAGACGAGGAAGAGTGGGCGCCCCTGGAGCACCTGGCGCCGCTCGGGGCGGACCGCCGGCTGGCTTACTGGTGGGAGCAAACCATCGATTGGCCGGTGGCGCCGGAGTGGCTCGCCGAGTCGCGGTTGGTACGGCTCCAGTTGGTGACTCCCGGGTGCTTCGCGGAGGGCTGGAAGCCGGAGTGGATGACACACGGAACGCCGCCGGGGCTGGATGGCTTGGAGCTTTCCCTGGTGGCCGCAGTCGTTCCCAGAGCGGCGGCGCTCTCGGGGTGGGACCTGACGAAGCGGGGGAAGCGCGGGGAAAAGGCGACGCGGTTTCTTGCCCCGGCGGGGAGCGTATACTTTTGCGAAGTGAAGCGCGGCGATCCGCGGCGCTTGTGGCTTCGCTCGATCGCGGATAAAGAACAGGACCAGCGCGATGGCTTCGGGCTGGTGCTTTGTGGAGTGTGGCAATGGCGGTGAAACTGATGTGGGTGCATGCGCTATCGGCGCTGCACGCGGGCACGGGGCAGGGTGTCGAAACGATCGACCTGCCGATAGCGCGAGAGCGGGCGACGAAGCTGCCGGTTGTTCCAGGTTCGTCGATCAAAGGGTGTCTGAAGGACACTTTCGAGGATTCTCCAGAACGCGAGGCGGTATTCGGCAAGCCGGAGAGCGGAGGGCTGCTGCAAGTGGCGGACGCGCGGTTGCTGCTATTGCCGGTGCGCTGCCTGGGGGCGACATTCATGTGGGTGACGTCGCCGTATGTTCTTCGGCGGCTCCGGCGAGACTTAGAGGCCGCGGAGATCGCTAAAGGTGTGCCGGAGGTTCCGGATATTACGGACGGGGCGGCGCGGCTCGCCACGGCGGACGCCCTGGTGACCGTCAATGGCAACAAACGCCTGGTGCTGGAGGATCTGGATTTCGTGGCGGAAACCACCGCGGGGAATTGGGGGAAGTGGATCGGCGAACGGCTGTTTCCCGCCGACAAAGCCTGGCCCGCCGAGTTCCAGAAACGCTTCGCCATCATCGACGACAAGAGCTTTCATTTTCTCGCGGAGTTCGCGACGGAAGTGACGGCGCATGTGAAGATCGATGACAGCACCGGCACGGTCGCATCGGGCGCCTTGTGGTACCAGGAGTCACTGCCTGCGGAGACCGTTTTGGTCTCGCTGCTGCGGGCGGAGAAGCGGAAGGATGCGCACGATCCCGAAGCCGTGCTGAAGCTGGTATCTGGAAGCCGGTACCTGCAATTGGGCGGCAAGGCGACCACAGGTCTGGGGTTGGTGCGGCTGGTGACCGCGGGAGGCTCGGTATGACGATCGAGCGGCGGATCGCCGGCAGGGCGAAGGAGTTGGTGTCAGGGCAGGTTCAAAAGGACGCAAAACACGAAGCCGAGAGCAAGTACCGCGCGCTGTGCGAGAGCTTCCCGATTCTGCTGCGATCAGCGGGGCTGGCGCAGACGGTTGCGTTCCTGCGTGCGAAAGGGCCAGGGGAGGGATCGAGGGCCAACGAGTACTCGGCCCTGTATGGGGACCTAGAGAAGCAGTTTCGCGACATTGGTTTTCTGGGAGAAGAGGCCCTGAGCGAGAGGGCGGCAGGTGCGAAGCTGAGCCAGGCAGACTATCGGCTGTATTCCGAAATTGCGATGAAGGCGGCGCTGTGGCACAAGCGGCTGGCTCAGGCTCTGCTGCGGAAGAAGGGGGACTGATGAGCCGATTCTCTGTTTCCCGCGACGCCGCACCGAAGGCCCATCCGGGTCTGCGGCTGGACAAGTTCCTGGACATCAAGGAACCGGAATGGAGCGAGGTGGCCGGGCAAAAATTGGACGATAGCGCCTATCGCCTGGCATACGCGCGTTGGGAAGAACACTGGAAGAGGAATCCGCCGGCTGGGCGCATCCTGCAGAAGGGCCGGGTGCGAGGCCGGCTGGTGCTGGGGCTGGGCGCCAAGGGTGTTCTGGAGGTTGGATTGCGATTGAGTCATTCGTATGGCACGCCCGTGATTCCGGCTTCGGCGATCAAAGGCGTGCTGCACGACGCGGTGGAGGGCGAAGGACTGCGGTCGTTTTTGTTTGGCGGCCAGGACAGCATGGGATTCGTGGATTTCCAGGATGCCTGGTGGGTTCCGGAGAGCCGTTCGCCGCTGGCGCTGGACGTGATCACGGTACACCATCCGCGGTACTACACGGGAGAAGCGCCTCCTTTGGACAGCGACAACCCGACTCCGGTGCATTTTCTTTCGGTGCGGGGCACGTTCCTGTTTGTGGCGGACGCGCCGGACGAGAAATGGAAGGATTTCTTGGGGAAGGTGCTGGCACAGACACTGGAAAAACGAGGAATCGGGGCGAAGACCGCGGCAGGATACGGGCGGTTTGTGTTTGGGGGATAGCGTGGCGGACATTCGCGGGTCCATGGAGCAGTTGACAAATGACCTGAATCGGATGAGGGGGGAGTTCAAGAAGGGATCCCGTCGGCGGGCTGGATGTGCGCTCATCATCGGTGCGGGGTGTTCCCAATCGGCGGGGGCGGTGTCAAGACTTTTGTGTAAACATCCCCGCGGTTAATGTTTCGGGCCGGCTATACTGGTTGCAC
>JBAWDI010000030.1:0-2214 GCA_049590695.1 Bryobacteraceae bacterium | reverse complement strand
GCCTGAGCATCCACGCCCACGCCGGCGGCGCTCACGTCGGTGGCCCGGTTGGCGGGACCGGCGCCCGCGGTGAGGTTGGCGCCGGAACCACGGGTCACCGGGTTGAGCTCGTCGGTCCACAGAGCATCGGCCGCGACATCGGCGTGCCGGATGGCCTGCTTGCCGACCATGTTGGCGGTCTCGACCGCGTTCTGCAGAGCCTGCGACGCGATCTGGTTCAGCCGGGTCTGCTCGACCATCGACTGGCGCGCGGCCTGGATGTCCAGATCCTGATAGACATCGTAGGTGCGCTTGATGTTGGCGTACGTGACCCGCTGGTTTTCGTTGTGGGCCTCGCTGCCAGTGGCGTTGGCGTTTTTGAAAGACTCGTCCGTCCCGGTCTCGAACTCGCGTTCGCCCTGGTTCGGAGTGGCTGCTTCGGGCATACTTGTTTTCTCCTTGTTGGTTTTGGGTTGAACTTCGTTTACGGCTTGCCCTTGGCTGCGTAGCAAGGCATGCCGTTGGGTTTGCGGCGAATGGATTTCGAGTCGCGTTGGCGCAGATCGGCGCCCTCCACTGTGGGGACACCCCGGCCCGCTGCGACTTCGCTGAACTTCTCGCCGGTCTCCGCAAGGACCGGTTCTGTCTCGGCCAAAAGCTCGATCCGGCGGAGGATCACGTCGCAGTACGCTGGCGAGATCTCGCAGCCGTAGCCCACACGGCCCAGCACGTGGGCTGCGGCCATCGTCGTTCCCGAACCCATGAACGGATCGAAGACCACGTCGCCGGCGTCCGTGAACGCATTCACAAAGAACTCCACCAGGGCGCGCGGGAATGGAGCGGAGTGCGATCCCTGGCTGCTCTCCGTCTTCACTTCGATTACGTTGCTCGGGCGCGCGATGCCCTCATGCTTGCCATCGACCAGTTTGCGGCGCATGTGACCCCACGCCTGCGATCCCTGCGGTGGCAAAGAGGCGGATTCGCCGCGCGGTCCGGTGCCCAGTAGACCGCTCCCGGACCTCGATACCGGATTGTCCGGGGAATAGTCAAAGCAGTCCTCGGACTCATGCCCGACAGCTTGCGGCCGGAACTTGATCTGCTGCTGCCTGCAAAAGTGGTAGATCGGCTCGAACGCATTCTTAAACCTGTTTCCCCAACCGCCAGGCACGCCATTGTCGGTCTTGCGCCAACAGAACTCGTCCACGAACCGCCAGCCCCATGCCCGCCGGTGGGCCAGCACCAGGTCCATCACGTAAAGATTCCGCTCGCCCTCGTCGGCGTGCGCCTTAATGTTCAGGAAGTAGGATCCGTCGGGCGCCAGCACCGACTCGACGCCGGCGGCCACCGCGCGGAACCACGCCACGTACTCTTCGGGCGGCACAGGCTTGAACCCACTCGATGGGTCGTACTCGCGCTGCGTGGCGTACGGCGGCGATGTGATCGCCACGTTCGCGCTGGCGCCTGCCATCAACTTCTCGACGGTGGCGGTGTCCCGGCAGTCGCCACAGATCAGACGGTGACGTCCGATCAGCCACACATCCCCGGGCATCGTAACCGGCTGCGCGGGAGGTTCGGGAACCGCTTCTTCCTCGACAGCGGCGGCGGCCTCCGGTTCGGCGCTGCCAAGCAGCACGACGAGTTCCTCGTCGGAGAACCCCACCAGCGACAGGTCGAAGCCATCCGCTCCGAGCGACTCCAATACGCCCCGCAGCAGTTCATCGTTCCACCCGGCGTTGAGGGCGAGCTGGTTATCGGCGATGATGTACGCCCGCCGTTGAATCTCGCTGAGGTGACCCAGCACCACTACCGGAACCTCCGCAAGGCCCAACTTGCGGGCGGCCAGGAGGCGACCGTGGCCGGCAATGATCCCGTCCATGGAATCGACGAGGATCGGATTCACAAATCCAAACTCCACGATGGATGCCGCGATCTGCGCTACCTGCTCCGGAGAGTGAGTCCGCGCATTTTTGTTGTAGGGCACCAGCCGGTCGGTGGGCCAGATCTCGATGTGCCGCGCCATCGCGGGCGTGATGCGGGCTTCAACCACGGATGCTGTCCACCATCTGAATGCGCTGCCCGATCCACCGCATCACCGGTACCGCCATCGAGTTGCCAATCGCCCGGTATCGCGGGCCGTCCGCGGCGGGCTTCCCACGATAAGGAATACGAGCGTCCTCCATGCCGCCTCGTCTTCCGGCGACGGAGAAGGACTGGCAGGGAGTCCCTCCGGCCAGA
>JBAWDI010000029.1:0-5175 GCA_049590695.1 Bryobacteraceae bacterium | reverse complement strand
GTGTTAAGCGGCGGCGAACTGGCGGCGGCGGTGGTCATCGACGCGGTGGCGAGGTTGCTGCCAGGAGTGCTGGGGAACGAAAGCTCCGCGGCCTTCGAATCGTTTCAGGAAACGGGCCACGGGGAAGGCCTTTTGGATTGCCCGCACTGGACCCGGCCGGCGGACTTCCGTGGATGGAAGGCCCCAGAAGTGCTTCTAGGCGGCAACCACCAGGAGATCCGCAGGTTCCGGAAGGACGCCGCGTTGGAAAAGACGGCCAGGCTCCGCCCGGATCTGCTGGTAGGGGTCGGGCATGCCCGGCCAGATTCCTATAAGATAGAAGATTAAGGAAATTCTCATGCAGAACGCGTTGTTGACGAAGTTCATTCAGAAGAACAAGGGGGCCGAGATCCCCACGTTCCGGCCCGGCGACACCATTCGGGTTCACGTAAAGATCAAGGAAGGCGACAAGGAACGGCTGCAGGCGTTTGAGGGCACCGTGATCGCCCGCAACAATACCGGATTGGGCGAAAGCGTCACGGTGCGGAAGGTCAGCTTCGGCCAGGGCGTGGAGCGCATCTTCCCGGTGCACGCCAAGGTGATCGACCACATCGACGTCGTGCGCACGGGCCGCACGCGGCGCTCCAAGCTTTACTACCTGCGCGGTTTGAAAGGCAAGGCTGCCCGTCTCAAAGAGCGCGAACAGTAACGGTTCGCCCATGCGGCCGGAGGCGGCGGGTGGCAAATTCCGTTGCGAAGGGACGTTCGAGCGCGAGTTGCGCGCGCGCGGTTTCCGCGTCATAGCGGGCGTGGATGAAGCGGGCCGCGGCGCGCTGTTCGGCCCCGTGGTGGCCGCGGCCGTGGTGCTTTCGCCCGACAGTCCCGTGCGCGGCCTCAACGATAGCAAGCTGCTCGAGCCGAAGCGTCGCGAAGTGCTGGCCGTGCGCATCCGCCAGCGCGCCGTGGCATGGGCTATCGGCGCCGTGGACGCCGCCACCATCGACTCGATCAACATCTACCAGGCCTCGCGCCTGGCCATGCGTCTGGCCGTCGGCCGGCTCAGCCCGGCCCCCGATTTCCTGCTCACGGACGCCATGCCCATCGAGCTTCCCCTGCCCCAGCAGCCCCTGATCAAGGGAGATGCGCGCTGCCACGCCATCGCGGCAGCCTCCATCCTGGCAAAAGTCTACCGCGACGCTTGCATGCGCGTGTGGGACGAAGTCTTTCCCCAATACGGGCTGGCCAGGCACAAAGGCTATTCCACCCCCGGGCACTGCCAGGCCATCCAGGAGTTCGGCATCACTCCTTTGCACCGCCTGAGCTTCGAGCCGGTGCGCGCGCGCTCCCTCTACCCCGTCGACTACGATCCGCAGATGGGTCTGTTCGACACGGCGGGCGCCGCATGATGCCCACCGAACCCGGCGAGGACCTCGCGGGGCCCGTGCCGGAGCCGGCGTCTGCGCCTGTGTACCGCTGGTACCACAAGACGTTCGCGGTGGTGCTCATCGCCTTCTGCCTCGAAATCGGACTTTTCCTCCTGATCTTTCCCTGGACCGACTACTGGGAGGCCAACTACTTCGCCGCCTTCGTGCCGGAGTGGCACGGGTACTGGGACAACATGTACGTGCGCGGCGCCATTAGCGGCCTGGGCGTGGTGAACCTGTATATCTCGTTCGTCGAGATTTTCCGCCTGCGCCGCTTCGCAAGACGCTAGTGTACCGTCTGCTGCTGCTGGCGATAGCGCTGATCGTCTACGGCTCCCTCTACCCCTGGCATTTCGATTTCAACCGCTCCGGCGCAAACCCGCTGTGGGTGCTGCTGCACGCGCGGCCTCGGGGAATCGACCTATTCGTGTTGCGCGATGCCGCCATCAACCTGCTGCTCTACTTTCCACTGGGCGTGGCCGCACTCCTGGCGGCGGCCCGGCGCCATGGACGATTAGTGGCGTTCGATGCGGGGCTGCTCATTGCCCTGGGGCTTTCGGCCAGCATGGAAATGCTTCAGATTTACGATCCCGGCCGGACGTGCAGCCTCTTTGACGTGTTGTGTAACGTCTCCGGCGCCGCCCTGGCGCTGCTGTTATGGAGCCTGCTGCCGGAAAGGAAACGGCTGGCAGCGGGATCGCTTCTGCTGGCTTCCGCCATTGCGCTGCGCGAGTTGAAACCCTTCCGTTTGGCGGAAACGCCGCACCCCTTTTCCTGGATTCCCTTCGCCGCCACGTTCGATTCCGAGCGCCAATCCGCCACCGTCATTTTGCTTCGAAAGGCCTTCGAGTACGGCGCTCTGGTCTGGCTGTTTCGCACGCTGGGCATGTCTTATGCGCGCGCCGCGGTAGCGGTGGCATGCTCGTTGGCGGTCTTGGAAGCGATCCAACGATACCTGCCCGGCCGGACTCCCGAAATCACCGATTCCGTGGTGGCGCTCTTGATGGCCTTGGCGCTGTGGTGGCTGAGCAGTCGCGCCGCCCCGAACGCCTGAAACGTCCACGCACCGGAAACGTCATACTTGTCAGGGGGTCGTTGGTAGTGCGCATTCCGGAGGGTATCCTGGCCGCCGCGGCGATATTGGGCATGTGGGGGCCAGCACGCGCGTCGGAAGCGGATGCGCTCGCGATCTCGGCGGGGGTTCAGGCCAGGCACATGCCGTTCGGCACAGTTCTGGATCCCATGTACGCTTCTCCGGAGAGCAACCAGATCGTTGGGTATACGCGCTGCGGCGATTCCGCTCTGTGGACCGGCGCGTACCTGGCGGCCGAGGCCTTCCGCTACAAAGTCACACAGTCGGCCGACGCTTTCAACAATGTGAAGACGGCGCTGGCGGGCCTCAAAGCCCTGGCTGACGTGACCGGCGACAACCGGCTGGCGCGTTGCATGGTGCTGGCCGCCTCGCCTTACGCCGCCGGCATCGAGAGCGAGGAAGCGGCGAACACGATCCACCAGAATCCTCCCTGGATTTGGGTGGACAATACCTCGCGCGACCAAGTGGTGGGGGCCTTTTTCGGGCTAGGCGCGGCATTTGACGTGGTGGACGACGCCACCATCAAGAGCGATATCGCCGATCTGGCCACGCGGCTGATCGGGTTCATCGCGCAACACCAGTGGTCGCCCAACGACGACATTTCGAATACCTTCGCGCTGCGCCCCGAACAGTTGCAGATGCTGCTCCAGGTGGCTCGCCATGTCAATCCCTCTAATTCGATCAGCGGCCCCTTTTTTGTACTGCCGGTGGAGACGGCCGTGCTGGTGGATGTTCAGAGCAACTCTTCGTACTTCAAGTTCAACCTGGATTACATGACCTTCTACAACCTGGTCCGGCTGCAGAATAACAGCGATAACCAGGCGGCATACCAGATTGTGCGCGACTACACGGCCTCGCACCAGAATGCCTTTTTCGACATTGTGGATCGGGCGCTCGAAGGAGCGAACGCATCCCGCGATGCGGAGATGCGCTCCCTTCTCGACCAATGGCTGCAAAGGCCCAAGCGGGAGACTTATGTCGATCTTTCGCACACCGTCGCGGTTTGCGGCAGCGAGGCCTGCCGGCCGATTCCGGTTCCGCTGCGGCCGACTGTAGAATTCCTCTGGCAGATTGACCCCTTCCAGCTCACCGGCGGAGGCGACGGAACCGTCGAAGGCTCCGGCATCGACTACATTCTGCCGTACTGGATGGGCCGCTACTTCGGGGTGATTGCGGATGGCGCGGTCGAATCCGCCGCCGCGCCGAGTAGCGCGGTCGCTCCGGATTCGCTGGCTTCGCTTTACGGCGCGAACCTGGCGCCCGGTGTAGCCCAAGCCACTGCCCAGCCGCTGCCATTGGCGCTTGGCGGAGTGACGCTTTCCGTCATGGATGCCGCCGGCGTTGGACGCGCCGCACCGCTCCTTTACGTTTCGCCGGGCCAGATCAATTTCGTGGTTCCGGACGGCACGGCGCCCGGCCTGGCGACGTTGGCGGTTGCGGGTCAGACGTTCACCGCCGCCATTCAACCGGTTGCGCCCACGCTCTTCAGCATGAACGGGGCCGGCAGCGGAGTGGCGGCAGCCACTGCGATTATGGTTCAGGCCGCCAACCCGCTCTTGCAGACTTCCGTGCCGGTGTTTCAATGCGCCGGCGCGAGCTGCGCTTCGGTGCCGATCGTTTTGGGCGCCGACACGCCGGTCTACGTCAGCTTCTTCGGCACGGGTATCAGAAATCGCAGCTCACTGGCAAATGTGGCGATGACCATCAACGGCATCGGCATGCCCGTTTTGTATGCGGGCCCCGCGCCGGGCTTCACGGGCCTGGACCAGGTCAACGCCGCCCTGGTTCTCAGCCTGCGCGGCAGCGGGGAGTCGAACGTGGTCCTGACCGTAGATGGGCAGACGGCCAACACGGTAACTATCAATGTTCAGTGACTGCGCAGCCGATTTAACTCGTCCACGATTTTCTGCCGAACCGCATCGCGCAGCGCGAAAACTTGTTTGATGTTCCAGCCGTCGACGGGAACGGGCTCCAGTATCCGAAGATGGATGTCCTGGGCCTTTCCAAAAACCCACGAGTTCCGTGGCAGCGCCGCTCCGGAGCCTTCCACCACCAGCGGCAATATGGGGACTTGCTCGCGAATGGCCAGGTGGAAAGGCCCCTCATTGAACGGCAGGACCCGCCCGTCGGGCGACCGGGTTCCTTCGGGGAAAAAAACCACCGAACATCGCTGGCGCAAGTATCGCGCACACTGCAACATGGCTTTCGCACCCTCGCGCCGGGAGTCCCGGTCGATAGGCACGTCCCCGGCCCAGCGCAGCATCCAGTTCAATATAGGCAAGCGCCACACCTCCGCCTTGCCGAGCCATTTGGTGTCCAGCTTGAGGTGCGAAATCACGGGGATATCGGCGAAGGACTGATGATTGCCGACGATGACATACACCTGGTTGGGGTTCACGTGTTCGCCGCCGGACACGAGGATTCGCCAGGGGGTGACTCTGGCCATGGCGCGCCCCAGCATACGGAACCAGCGGCCCGTTCGCAGCCGGAGCGGGTCAAAGTCAAACAGACGGATGGCGCCCAGCAGCGGGACCCAAAGTAAAACGAGAGCCGTAGTGGCAGCCCAAATCCAGGCGGATCGCAGGAAGCGGATCATACTCAGTATCTACCTCTGAAAAATGAGATGCCGGCGATTCCGGCGGCTCCGGCAGCCAGGCACTCCGCGGCGTTGCGCCCGGT
>JBAWDI010000028.1:0-2810 GCA_049590695.1 Bryobacteraceae bacterium | reverse complement strand
GGGGGGCGGAGGCCAGAGGCCGGGGGCCAGAGGTCGGAGGCCAGAGGCCGGGGGCCAGGGCCTGGGGGCCAGGGGGCGAGGGGCGGGACGCTCTATTCCACGTATACGGTGGGTACGTTGGACCCGGTCACAGGGCTGCTGACGCCGCCGATTCGCAGGGTCACGGGCAGCGCGTCGCCTTTCAAATGCGTGCCTGGTATGCGGCAATTGATCTGGTAGACGCCGATCAACCCGGGAGCGAGGCCGCTCCAGTCGACAATTTCCTGCGCGTCGGAGATGGTGGGATCGCCAAAAAAGACCTGCACCGGGCCGGTCACCGCCAGGGGATTCAATGGAGCCGGTACCCCCGCCGTCACCTTGCCGCCGGTGGTCGGCCCCAGGCCGGTGGCGTAGATGGTGATCTCCTCATCCCGGTGGCCGGGATTGTACCGGTCCAGCCGCGTGCCGTCCTGGTGGAAGATCGCCGGCCCGTCGGCATCCACAAAGATGGCCGGGGCGTACTTGGCAACCGTGATGGTGGCGCTGCTGGAGGCCGCATGGTTGGCGATGGAGCGCACCACGAGTGGATATCTGCCGGCGGCCAGCGCAGGCGGCAACTGGGCATTGATCTGGCCGGGAGAACTGGCCAGCAGGGGCAGAGGCGAGTTATTGAGCGTCACGCAAGTGCCGCCCAGAACGGATGGCAGCGGGTTGCTGGAAGCGGAAGCGGCGGAAGCCAGCCGCTGCCCGAAGATGGAGACCAACCCGCCGGAGGCCACACTGGGCATGTAATTGGCGGTGTTCACCACTCCGCTGGCCGGCGCTTGCGGAATGTTCTGAGCCCCCGTGGCATTGAACGGAACAATCTGAAGTCCGGAGGCGGTCAGCACGTACACCATGGCACCCGACGGATCGATGGCCATGGTGCGGCCGTGGATGTTGGCGCGTGCGGTTCCGGTCACCGCGGTCAGCGGCCCCTCCAGCGCATTGGCCGAGGCGGTGGTCTGCTGCGAAGTGGCATTCACCACCTCGACGAGTCCCGCGTCGGTGGCAGCCGCGGTGGCGCTGGCGCTGGCGGGCATGGAGAAGCGGATGAAGCTCTGCGCGTCCACGGCGGCCACGGCGGAAACCGGGCGCGAGGCGGTGGTCGACGCGCCGATGGGCGTCAGCGCCTGGTTGAGCACCTGGTTGTTCACCAGGTAATACAGGCCACCCGGTCCGGCGGCGATGGGTCCGTAATAGCCTTGAATGGGAGTCGGAATCACCTGCCGCACGGCCACAAAATCGTCGGCGGCGGCGCTATAGAGATAGGCCGAGCCGTTGCCCCCCAGCAGCAGGACGAAGCCGCCATCCGGGGTGGAGGCCATGGTCTGAGGCGACGGGATCGAGGTAGTCGTTCCAAAAACATCGGTATTGAGGGTGCGCGGCACCATGGAGGCGCCCACGACCATCCATAGCGTGCCGTTCGACATGATCACCTGCGGGCCGCGCTGGCTGGAAGCGATGACGGAGGGCGTGAGCAAGGCAAACGAGGCGTTGAAGGGAATCGGCGGCAAGCGCACTTTTCCGGTGACCGCGCCTTTGGTCAAATCCACGACGCTGAGGTATTCGCTGCCGCTGTTGGCCACATAAAGCGTGTTGGCGTCTCCGCCAAACGCGATCGACAGGGGCAACTGGCCCACGGGAATGGGGGTCAAAAACTGCTGCTGCTTCATGTCGAAGATCTCAATCCGGTTCTTCCCCGGATTGGCGATGTAGAGCCTCTGCCGCGTGGTATCGGCGAGCAGATCGGCGAGGCCCGTGGCGCCGGCCCCGGTATCCACGGGGATGAGGGTCCCGAGCGCCTCGGCGTTGCGATTGTTCTGGAAGACGCGCACGTTGGGAACGATGTCGATGGCTTCCGGAGATTGAATCAGAAGCTGGTCGGGAGCGACGGTGCCGAGCCCGCGCGCCGTGGCCGCGGTGTTGTACTGAGCGGTGACGTCGCCTCCGTAGCTCTTGGCCGTCACGCGCACCGTGGCCGATGTGGCCGCGGTTGTAAGCACCTGCGCCGTCACCGTCAGCTTGCCGCCGCCCTGGTCGCGAACCGGAATCACGGCCGAGCTCTGGGCGGCGGCGACACCGCACTGATCATTGGCCAGCAACACCACGTTGGTGTCGGGGATGGCGATCGGAGCGGTCTTCAGCGCGGCCGTGGAGGCCACCAGGAAACCCGACTGGGAGATGGCATACATGGTGGCGCCGCCGGAAGCGATCACGATCTTTCCGCCCAGGTTCTCGGGAAGCTGCACTCCCATCTGGACGAGCAGACTATCCGGGGTGTCGATGAGCAACTGGCTGGCGTTGGACTTGGCCGCGGGGCTCTGGACCGGAACGATATTGTAGGCGGCGAGCAGCTCCGAACCGTCCGGCAGGAACACCGCCCCGCCCTGGTTGGTCTGGGTGGTAAAATTCGCGCCGGAGGGAAAGACGAACGGAGAGTTGGTGGCGCTCTGTTGGGCCAGCACCAGCAGCGTGGAGGTTTCGAACAACATGGACCCCGACAGGAACTCGGAGCCGTCCGGGGAAACCGCCAGAATCGGCGAAATCCCGGCGATGGTGCGGCTGGCCAGGACCGTGGAAGAAGCCACATCGAAGACGAAGATCGTGCGGGTGCTGGCCTGTTGGTTGACGCCGATGATCTTGCTGCCGTCGAGTGTGGCCTGGAGCTGGCTTTTAGTGGCGAAATACATGAGGCCGTTGGGCGGCGGCATTTGGGGCGTGGTGGGAGCCGTCGGCGCTACCAATACGGCCTGCAACGCGCTTGAGCCGGACGCCGAGGGGTTGTAGGT
>JBAWDI010000027.1:0-1508 GCA_049590695.1 Bryobacteraceae bacterium | reverse complement strand
CATGAGCGGGGGGCGTTCACCGGAGCGGACCGCCAGACCATTGGAAAGATCGAGGCGGCCCACGGGGGGACGCTCTTCCTGGACGAGATTTCCAACATGCCGCTGGCCTCTCAGGCCAAGCTGCTGCGCGTGCTTCAGGAGAAGACCCTGTACCGGCTGGGCGGCGCCAAGCCGATCTCGGTGGATGTCCGGATGCTGACCGCCAGCGGCCACGACCTGGAAGGTCTCTGCGACGGCGGTGCGTTCCGGGCCGACCTTTACTTCCGGTTGAACGAATACACCATCCTGGTCCCGCCGCTGCGCGGGCGCAGGGAGGACATCCCGTACCTGGCGAAGCGGTTCCTCGATATCGCCAACATCGAGCTTTCCAAATCCGTCAAGGGTTTTTCCCCGCCGGCGGTGGAGGCGATGTTGGCCTACGACTGGCCCGGCAATGTGCGGCAGCTTCGGTCGGCCGTCCGGCGCGCCGTTCTCATGGCGGAGAACGTGGTTACCGAGGAAGATCTCGGATTGAAACCCAAGGCGTGCGGCATCCTGGCGGAAGACGACCTGATGGTGCAGGCATCGGCACGCGTCCGCCTGCGTGGCGATCTGGCGCTGCGAGACATTGTCCGCAGCAGCACGGTCCACGTGGAGCGGGTGGCGATCACCCACGCCCTGCGGAAAACGGGCGGCAACAAATCCAAGGCCGCACGCCTCCTCCAGGTGGATTACAAGACGCTTTATTCGAAAGTCAAAGAGTACGGGATTCAGATCGAAGGAGAACAATTACGTGATCAAGAAACACAATGAGAAGGCGTCGGAAGGCGGTTTCGAGGTGGGGTTGGGCGGGATTCTCAAGGGCTTTGGGGACCTGGTCGACAAGCTCGGAGAACTGGCCAAGAACGGCGAGCAGCTTTCCCGCACCGGAGAGATCCACGGGGCCAACAAGGAGCTGAAAGGCATCTACGGGGTCACCGTCAAGGTGGGACTGGGAGACGACCGGCCGGTGGTCTCGCCGTTCGGCAACATTCGCCAGGACCGGGAATCCGGGCACACCGTGGTGCAGGAAGTCCGCGAGCCGGTGGTGGATGTCTTCGAGGAAGACGATCACGTCCTGGTGGTGGCCGAGATGCCGGGCATCGGCAAGGAAGACGTGCACATCGCCGTGGAGGACGACCTGCTGACCTTCTCCGCCGAGCGCGGCGACAAGAAGTATCGCAAAGAGGTGCTGCTTCCGGCGAGCTGCGCCAAGGAGAGGATCGCGGTCGCCTGCAATAACGGCGTAGTGGAAATCAAGTGCAAGAAGTGTAAGAAATGAAAAGCCCGGCTATGGTCTCGGAGCGCACCGAAGCGCCCGTTCTCAAGCTCAAAGTCACCGAGGCGTTGAGCAAGGATGTGGGGCGGGGGATTGCCCGCATGGGTCCGGAAGACCTCGACCGGCTTCAGGTCGCCATTGGGGACCCGGTCGAAGTCGCCGGGAAGCGCGGGACGGTCTGCAAGGCGATGCCCGCGCACAAGGAGCTTCG
>JBAWDI010000026.1:0-9447 GCA_049590695.1 Bryobacteraceae bacterium | reverse complement strand
CCGCCGGTGATCGCCGCCTGGTCGCCCGACGGGGTGTTCTCGCTGACGGGCCTGTACCTGCTGCTGCGGATGAAGAGCTGAACATCACCCGCTGGCCGCGTCGGCGGTAGAATGATGATTGATGATGCGCAAGGTTAGTGTCGTAATCGAGCAGGACGAGTACGGATGCTACGCTTGGTGCCCGGAACTGAAGGGATGCCAATCGCAAGGAAAGACCGTCGAGGAGACGCTTGCCAATATTCGTGAGGCAATCGAACTGTACCTAGAGACCCTGACCGACGACGAGCGCTCGGCGGCGCTCAGCCGGGAGATTCTCACCACCGCCGTCGAAGTTCATGCCTAAATTGCCGCGCCTGACCGCCGCGGAGGCGGAAGCAGCGTTGTTGAGGGCGGGTTTCGTTTGGCTGCGGTCCAAGGGTAGTCATCGGATCTACGCAAAGGGTCGGCGAAGGGTCGTGGTTCCGTTCCATGGCAGCGCGACGCTCCACCCGAAGATCGTCAAGGAGGTTCTTGAAGCCATCGAGGAAACCTCGATCGAGCCGATTCCTCCTGCGTGACGCGGCGGTGCCTGCGTGGCCGGGCGGGCATGGCGCCGATGGGGTAAACACATGGCGACAGGTCACGGGTGACCCGGCGCGGGCCCGTTCGCGGATCCCTCCTACATGTAGCGACTGCACAGGCATGTGAGCGTTTCCGAGTGGCCGACGGTCCAACCGGTCTACCTGATCACGGGCCTGATCTACCGTTTTGATCTTCGGCCAGAGCCGCCCGTGTGCCGACGCAGTGGTACTCCCGAAGGTCTCTGGCCCCGACGAAAATAGTGGCCCCATCCTTCTGTCTGCTCTTCGGGTGGTAGTTTGTTATCCAGGCGCTGCACCACCATTTCCGCGTGAGCAAGGCCTCGAACGGTCGTTACAACCTGACGTGTTCCAGGGCTAAACGCTTGCTGCTTTACGATCTCGTACCACTCGTTGTCACCTGTGCTCATTTCATTGGCCGCCCGCCCGTAGTTTCCGGCTTCCACGCGCTCGTCAAACGCTGCGCCTCGGCGATCTGTGCTGGCGTCATCTTGGCGGCGAGCACGTCACAGAGCGAGGCCGCTGCCTTCTGGGACTTGCCACCAGCACGCAAAGCGAGGGTTGCCCACATGTAAGCTCGCACGTAATTCCGTGTCACCCCTCGGCCCGTGGCGTACATGACACCCAGACTGAAGGGAGCTTCGGCATTACCGTCCTCGGCAGCCTTGCGCCACCAGCGGACTGCTTCGGCGTAGTCTTGGGCGACACCTTTTCCCTGCTCGTACATGCCACCGAGGAGGTATTGCGCTGTGTCGTAATCCTGCTCGGCAGCCTTAAGGTACCAGCGAAAGGCTTCTGCGTAGTCTTGATCTCTGTCATATATAGCGCCAAGGTTGCACTGTGCACGGGCATTGCCACGCTCAGCCTGTTCCCGCATTTGCGTCAAATCCTCCGGTGCGGCACCCCCGCTATCTTGCTGAGACCCGTACGAAAGAGACAACAGGCTGAGGAAGAGGGATAGAGGTACCTTCATTTCGCCCTCCTCCGGCCCCTGAGGTCCGCCTTTCGACGCGAAAAGACGTCTGTGCGATTCTCAAATGGCATTTCGGAACTGATTATGCTCCAAATTCCGATCGTTTTCAACGCCGTGGTCGACGGCATCGAGGGCTCCCGATCCATTCCCAAGCTTGCGTGAGAGGCTCGACGAACCGGTCGGCTGCGGCTGACGAGTTTTCTCGAGCGACGGCCCCGTACCGATGTAATTCAGCCGGCCGCCTGTCGTGGGACGAGCAGGTGAAGGCCCGCCTCCTTTACAATCGCAGCATGGACGACCTCACGATTACGGTAAGCAGCGATGAATTTGACACGGTGATGGCGGCCTTGGACGTAACCGCCGCGCGGTACGAGGAATTGTCGAAAACTCGGCCTCATATGATCGAAAGGGCTACAGAGATGAGAGCAGTGTACAACAGGCTTCGCCGCTACCGAAGCGTGCCGGTCGAGACCGAAATGCCGCCCACGGTGTAACGGCGCCTAGTGCGCCAGGCCGGTCATTTCCAGGAGATTCTCTCTCCTCCGTTCAGCACCAGGCCGAGGATCTCGGGGCTGGACCGGTCGAACTCCACGGGCACGGGTTCCTCGGCATAGAGCTTGTACACCTTGAGATCCGGCGGCACGCGGTCGAGGTGGATCGCAGCGCGGACGGTCGATCCCACCGGAACCATGGTGTCGCTACCGTTCACGGCGATCACCAGAAACGGGTTCAGCGCCACGCGTTTGGGAATCACCACGCACGCCTGGGTGGGAACCTGGGCACACAGGGCGGGGTCGGAGTTGAACTTCCGGGTCTGGCGGTCCAGTTCGGCGCGCGTGGGAGCGGCCAGCACGACTTCCACCACCTGTCCCTGGTCGGTCTTGTAGAACAACCGGTAGTAAGCCGCTTGCGGCTCGAACTTCAGGTGGTTGGTGGCGGGAGCGGCGGCGGGCTCGACCTTCCCTTGAATGTGCCTCTCGGCGGAGAGCGGGGTGATGGCGAATCCGATCTGCCCGGATTTCGGCTGGACGGCGTACCACGCGGTTTCATATCCCACCAGATTGGGCGTGGGGTTGAGGTCCAGGGTGAGGCGGTTGCCCTCGCCGGTGAGGTTGGACGCATCCAGAATCGGCGCGTCGGGCGGGGATCCTTCGCGCAGGATCGGGCTGACCACCTGAAGACGGGTTTCGGGGCCGAGATCGACATAGCCGGTTTGCAGGTCGTTGGCGTGCAGCAGCCGCCAGGCCGCGCGCGGGTCGAGCGGAAGCGCTTCGACAATGCGCGCGGCCAGCTTCAGACCTTCGCCGGCGGCGATGCAGCCTTGCGCTTCAGCTTGAGCGGTCCAGGCGCTGAGCCACCCCGCCGGTTGTTTGAGCAGCGGGCCGCGAGTGACGGTAATGCGCACGCGGCCGTGGCGGGATTGGATGGCGATGGCGCCCTCCGCGGGGCCGCAGGAACCATGGCCGGCGGCGATGTCCGCGGTAAAAGTGCGCTGCGCGACATCCGGTCTGGAGACGCCCGGTGGAATCAGGACGCTACCGGCACCTTGTTTGACCAGGCGATACGTCTGGCGGACAGCGCATCCGGTGGTGACGAGCGACAGCAGCAGGGCCGCCGCGAGAGCCCGGGACATGCTAAAAACTTAGCACAACGGCGGCAGTGCCGCCTGTGGAGAATCGGTTTCGCCGCTCTGCGCCGAAGACACAGGCGCGCTCCATCACCAATCTCGTGAAGATCACCGATGACGACGCCGACGGAATCATCAGTACCGAGCGTCTGAAGAAGGAACGCCGCTACAGCCTCGGCCGCGTGCTCCGCGAGAATGGCCACAAACTGGAGCGTTGAGTTCACCGCTTCCGCCCGCCGCGAGTTCAAGCTTCTGGGAGCGCGGGAAAGAAACGCTGCCGTCCGGGCGATTTTTGATCTTGCGGAGAATCCCTTTTTGGCAGGTTCGATCGCGTTGCGAGGTTACAGAGACCTCTACCGCATCCGGTTTTGACACGACCGTTTCCGCATGGTTTACCACGTCTCTGAAAAACAGCGGAAAGTCGTAGTCACGCGCGTGCGGCCCCGAGGAACCGCGTACATCGGGATGCGCGGGGACGACTGATACCTCACTCGAACTCCATCAACTCCACAGGAGCGCCGCTATCGACGATCATCGCCACCCTTACTCCCTCAGACGGGCAGTTCGGTGGGATCAGGATTTCCTTTCCTTGGAGCGCCGCTTCGAGATTATCCACTTCAAAAGCGACGTGTGGCACGGACTTCACGATCTCGGGGAGAGGCGAATCCGCGTCGAAGCGCATCCACTGAATGCCGTAAGGACTGGACTCGAATCCCGACACGTACATCTTGAAGCCCGCCAGATATCGCTCCCCGGCGCGCGGCGCCTTGGTTGGAATGCCAATGTGGTGGAATCGCCAGCCTGCCGCTATCGCCGGAGGCGCTTCGCGATCCCCGCGCCGGGAGATTGGCGCTGGATTGCTATGTGCCGCTGTGTCGTCGCTCAAGATTCTCTCCCGCTCATTGTAATCGCACCCGCAGCCCCCGGTAGTGGATACCGCTGCGTTGGTGGGAACGGGCCGGCCTTGACCTCTAGCCGGCATTCAAAGCGAGCAGTCTCGTGAGATATTCAGGGCGTTTAACGCGAGCACACATCAGGTTGGAACTGGAACGACCGAGGACGATCCCCTTCTGAACTGTGGTGGCAACTGCGTAGGCCGTACACCCGAAGAGGATATAGCAGAAGAGGAGACCTGAAGGTTCCGAAGGCGGTTTTAATAACAACACAGCGACGGCGGAGGCCCCGCCGAGAACCAAACCCTCGGCGCTTGCGAGAATATGCCCATTATGTTGTGCACAACATAATGGGTCATTCCTCGCGAGTGCCGTATTGTACTTTCAACAACTTGCGCGTATTTTCGGAAGAATCCAATTCCCCCCGGCGACCCCGCTCCCCCGCCGGACCCTCGCGCTTCGGTCTCCGAAGCGCTCCCCTCGCAGACCGCGCCCGACCCACCGATTACGGCCTGCGTTCGCGAAGCTCAAGTCTGGATGCCGCCCGAACATCCAACTACGGAACCAACGGCTCCACCGGTCCTCAGTGGCGGGATACATCTAATTTCAGACACCACCGCACCGTAGAAAATATAGACATGTTCCGATTTATTTTTCCGCATCTTGACGTATAATTCAACAGGATCTAAGATTAAGAGGTCTTGGATTCCTGCTTTCACGGAGTCTTGCAATGGTATTCCGCCGGGGCCTTTTGAGCGCTTGCCGATTTCTAGTCCTTGCGGGCTTGGGCGGCGTGGTGTGCACCCTGCCGGCCAGCACTTGCGCCGATTGCCACGACCAGGGGCAGAAGCTGCAAGCTTCAGCCCATGCATCGGTCGCGTGCGCCACGTGCCACCTGAATCATGACGTGTACCCCCACCCGGAAGGCATCCCGAAACCCGCTTGCAGCCGGTGCCACGCCGCCCAGGTGGGGGAGCATGCCCAAAGCGTACACGGACTGGCGCTGAAACGAGGAAACGCCGCTGCCCCGGATTGCGCCGTCTGCCACGGAAGCGCCCACGAGCTGGCCGCGACCCACACCGAGGCGTTCCGCAAGAAGGTGCCCGAGACTTGCGGTATGTGCCACCCCGAGATTGCCCAGCAGTTTCTCCTGAGCGTGCATGGCAAAGCTCTGGAGCAGGGGGTCGCGCAGGCGCCGGTCTGCACGGATTGCCACGGGGAACACTCCATCCAGGCGCCCACCAACCGCGCCTCGCTGGTGCACCCCAGCAATATTCCCGAAACGTGCGGGCGGTGCCACGGCAACGTGCGCCTGACCAGCAGGTTCGGGATGCCGGCGGACAGGGTGGTCAGCTTCGAGGCTTCCTACCACGGCCTGGCGTCCGCCGCAGGCTCCGAGACCGTGGCCAATTGCGCCAGTTGCCACGGAGCGCATAACATTCTGGCGTCCTCGGACCCGCACTCCACCATCAACCTGAAGAACCTGCCGCGCACGTGCGGGCAGTGTCATCCCGGTGCGGGGACACGGTTCGCGCTGGGGCCCGTGCACCTATGGGCCGGCCGCACCGAACCGGCCTCGGTGCGCTTGGTGCGGCACACCTACTTGGTGCTGATTCCGCTGGTGATAGGGCTCATGCTGCTGCACAACCTCGGCGACTGGGTCCGGAAGTTCCGCCAATTGCGGTGGAGCGCCAAGGCCGAACGGGAGCGATTGCACCGAACTACCCATCAGCCGCCGCGCGTGCTGCCTTTCGAGCGGCTCTTGCACGCTCTGTTGCTGGTATCGTTCGTGGCGCTGGCCTGGACCGGATTCCAACTCAAGTATCCCGAACAGTGGTGGGCCAAGCCGATCCTGAGTTGGGAGGCGAGGTGGTCGGTGCGAGGCATTGTCCACAGATCGGCGGCCGTGGTGTTCCTCTTGACGGCGGTGCTGCACGTGTTCTCCCTGGTCGTCAATCGGCAACTACGCCTCCACTGGAAAAAACTCTGGCCGCGATCGACGGACGTGGCCGAGGCATGGCAGAGCTTCACTTACAACTTGGGGCTCGGCTCCCGAAAGCCGTACCTCTCGCCGTACAGCTTCATGGAGAAAGCCGAGTACTGGGCGTTGGTGTGGGGCGGCGTGGTTATGGGCCTTTCCGGGCTGGTGCTTTGGGCCGACAACCTGACGCTGCGATGGTTGCCCAAGCAGGTTCTGGATTTTGCCACGGCGGTGCACTTCTACGAGGCCGTGCTGGCGTGCCTGGCCATCGTGGTCTGGCACCTTTACCTGGTGGTTTTCGATCCGGACGTGTACCCGCTCGATACATCGTTCCTGAACGGCCAGGGCGTCCGGGAGCACGGGCCGGAGCCGGCGCCTGAAACTCACGGAGCGAACGGACGGTGATGGCGTACCTGTTGCGCCTGGCGTTCGCGGCCGGAACCCTGGGCACAGTCCTGTGGGGCCAGCAGCCCAAAGCCCTTCCGGGCTCCGAGGAGTGCGCCGGGTGTCACGATACCGGCCCGCGGACGGGCAAGCGGGAACCAGGCATGCCTCCGCCGTTCAACGCGGCAGCCCTGCGCGCCTCGCCGCACGCGGCGCTGGAATGCGCCAACTGTCACAGCCAGCTCGCCAAGAAGGAATTCCCGCACCCGGAAAAACTGGCCCGCGTGGATTGCGGCTCGTGCCACACCGGCGAGCAGGCGCAGTACGAAGCGAGTCTCCACGGCAGGGCTGCGGCGCGCGGCGACAAGCTCGCGCCGGGCTGTAAGGACTGCCACGGAACGCACAACATTCTGCGGCCGTCGGACCCGCGCGCGCCCACCTCGGTGATGGAAATCCCCAAGCTCTGCGGCGGCTGCCATCGCGAGGGCACGCCGGTGAGCCTGACGCACGACATTCCCCAAACCAACATTCTTGGCAACTACATGGACAGCATCCATGGCCAGGCGCTCTTCGAGAAAGGCCTTACCGTCGCCGCGGTCTGCACAAGCTGCCACACGGCGCATTTCGTGCTGCCGCACACCGACCCGCGCTCCTCCATCGCCAAGGCGAACATCGCCAAGACCTGCACCAAGTGCCACGGGCGGATCGAAACCGTGCACCGCAAAGTGATCCGCGGCGAGCTGTGGGAGAAGGGTCCGAACCTCATTCCGGCCTGCGTGGACTGCCACGAGCCGCACAAGGTGCGCAAGGTCTACTACCCGGAGGGCATGTCGGACCGCGACTGCCAGCGATGCCACGGCGACCCGAACCTGAAAGTCACGCGCGGCGGAAAGACGGTTTCGCTGTTCGTCGACGAGGCGGAGCTGGGCGCATCGCGGCACGCGGGCAAAGCCTGCGTCCAGTGCCACACCGGCGGCACGCCATCGCACAACCGGTCCTGCGATACCATGCCCGCGAAGGTGGATTGCTCCATCTGCCACGCCGACCAGGTGAATCAGTATCGCGAAAGCACGCACGGCCAACTGGCGGCGCAAGGGAGCCCGGACGCGCCTACCTGCCAGGACTGCCATAGTCCGCACGGCACCCGCGGCAAGACCGATTCAGCCTCGCCCACGTTCTCCCGCAACGTGCCGGCGCTGTGCGCCAAGTGCCATCAATCGGGGCAGAGAGCGGCCCTGCGGTACACCGGCAAACAGAGCCAGATCGTGGAGCATTATAAGGAGAGCATTCACGGCAAGGGCTTGCTCCAAAGCGGCCTGACCGTGACCGCGGATTGCGCCGACTGCCACACGGCGCATCATGAACTGCCCGCCAGCGATCCGCGCTCCAGCGTCAACCGCGCCAACATCGCCCTGACCTGCGCCAAGTGCCACCGCGGCATCTACGAAATGTTCCACATGAGCGTCCACAGCCCGGAGGTCACCAAGACCGCAAAGGAGCTGCCGGTGTGCTCGGACTGCCATTCGGCGCACAGCATCCAGCGCACCGACCTCTCGGACTTCCGGCTGCACATCATGGACCAGTGCGGGCGCTGCCACCAGCAGATCACGGAAGCCTATTTCGAGACCTTCCATGGAAAGGTCTCCAAGCTGGGCTATCTGCAGACCGCCAAATGCTACGACTGCCATGGCGCGCACGACATTCTGCCGGTGAACGACCCGCGCTCGCGGCTCAGCCGGAACAACATTGTCAACACCTGCGGCAAGTGCCACCCTGGATCGCACCGGCAGTTCGCCGGGTACCTGACGCACGCCACGCACCACGACCCCAAAAAGTACCCGTTCCTGTTCTGGACGTTCTGGGGGATGACCTCACTGCTGGTGGGCACACTGGTAATTTCTGGCGCGCACACCATAGCCTGGCTGCCGCGATCGCTGGCTTACCGCAAGCAGGCCAAGAACGGCCCGCCGGAGACCGGCATGTACGTGCGGCGGTTTCGGAAGTTCCACCGCAATCTGCACCTGATGGTGGTGTCCAGTTTCCTGGGGCTGGCGCTGACGGGAATGATCTTGAAGTTCTCTTACGCGGGCTGGGCCAAGGTGCTGGCCCACTTGCTGGGAGGCTTCGAAGGGGCGGGGCTGATCCACCGTTTCTGCGCCGTTCTGACCTTCACGTACTTCGGGCTGCATCTGTACGATCTGGCGAGGCTGCGCCGCCAGAGCGGCAAGAGCTGGTGGCGGTTCATCGCCGGCCCGGAGAGCATGCTATTGAACCGGCGCGACTGGCGCGAATTTATCGGCTCGCTCAAATGGTTTCTGGGCCGGGGATCGAGGCCGGAATACGGCCGCTGGACGTACTGGGAGAAATTCGACTATTTCGCGGTCTTTTGGGGCGTTGCCATCATCGGCGGCACCGGGCTTATGCTCTGGTTCCCCGAGATATTCACGCGGGTGTTTCCAGGCTGGATGGTCAATGTGGCCACCACCATCCACAGCGACGAGGCCCTGCTGGCGGTGAGCTTCATTTTCGTGGTGCATTTTTTCAATACCCACTTTCGCCCGGAGAAATTCCCGATCGACACCGTGATTTTCACGGGCGGCATGCCGCTGGAGGAATTCAAGCGGGACCGTCCGCGGGAATACCGGCAACTGGTGGAAAGCGGCCAACTGGAGCAGAGCCTGATGCCAGAACCGACGGCTCAGTCGTCGAGGTTCTGGCGGCGGCTGGGCTTCACCGCGCTCGGCTTGGGTATCGTGATGATTGGGTTGATCTTGTACGCCATGTTGTTCGCCTACCGGTAACGTCCCGGCAGGCCGCGACGCCTAACTGATTGCTATGACCAAAAAGCTGATTTTTGTGTTTACGATTCTACTGGTGGTAGCGTTCGTCGCGATGGCGGCGGATATCACCGGCAAGTGGGTAGCCGAACAACCGGGCAGAAATGGCGGCCCGGCTCGCCAGATAACGTTTGACCTGAAGGCCGATGGGGCCACCCTGACCGGCACCATGAC
>JBAWDI010000025.1:0-35940 GCA_049590695.1 Bryobacteraceae bacterium | reverse complement strand
GGCCGGTGGAAGCCGCCTGCTCCAGGCCGGCGAGAGCGGCGCCGGTGGGGGCCAGCGGCGCCAGAGCGGTGGTCAGCGTGTGGGGCGTATCGAGCGGCAGCCCGAGGGCATCGTTGAGCGCGGCCTTGGCGACATTCAGATCGGCCGCGCGCGTGATGCGCTGCTCCTGGACGCCCGCCAGGTGCACGCGGATGGAAAGCACATCCACATCGGTGGACATGCCCGCCGCGTGAACCGACTCGGCGCGTTTCAGATCGGCTTCCGCCGAGAGCACCGCCTGCTCCGCTGTCTTGAGACTCTCCGCGGCCAACACCACTCCGTAGTAAGCCCGGGCCACTCCGGAGATGACGTCCATCTCGACGCGCCGCTGCTCCTCCCCCGTCAACTCACTCGCCAGTTGAGCGGACTTGACCGCGGTGCGGGTTTGGCCCGCATCGTACAACACCTGGTCGAGGGTGACTTGCGATTGGAAGTTATTCAGAAAGTCGGGCCGGTTCAGCGGACCTATGTTGAAGTCCTCGGCGCCAAACTGGTGCTGGGTCAGCAAGGAGCTGAACACGAATACGGGGTTGTCGCTGCGCGCGAAGGATTCGGAGTAGTTGACCTTGGGCAGCCGCCCGCTGCGCGCCTCCGTTATGCGCGCCTGGGAGGCCTGCGCTCCCGCGGCGGTGGCTGCGATGGCCTTGTTTTCGCGGATGGCGAGGCGCACTGCATCGCGTAGCGAGAGCGGGTCCTGAGCCCATAGGTACCCGGAAAACAAAAGGAAGAGTGTCTTTCGCATAGGATTTGAATTGGAATTGCGGTTTCACAAACCTAGATGCAGAGGAAATACTCCAGGTGACAAGCTCAAGCCGCCACGGTGTCCACCGCGCGGCGGAGTTTCTCGTTTACCTGCCGTGCCATTGCTTCCATGGCGGCGTTCCCCACCACGGACAACATTTTCACGGCATCCACCGCGCCCACGCGGACCACTCCGCCCTGTTCGTACACCACGACGTTGCAGGGCAACAGCAATCCGAGGTTGATTTCCCGCTGGAGAGCCTGGTAGGCGATGGGCGGGTTGCAGGCGCCCAGAATCACATACCGCGGGAAGTCCACTCCCAGCTTTTCTTTGAGCTTGGCCTGTATATCGATCTGACACAGAACCCCGAAGCCCTCGGTTTTGAGCACAGCTTCGGTCTTGGCGATGGCCTCCTCGAAGGGGAGCGCCACATCGCGCACATAGCCATACTGAATGGTGCCGGCAGCTTGCATGGTAGTTTCACCCGATTCCAGGATAACGCCGGCGGTTCAGGGTTGTCGGTTTTCCGGGGCAGCCGCCGGTTCTCCCGTGTTCTTTTCACGCCGCGCCGCGGCGTCGCAGGAGTTGGCCATTCAAGTGGGCACCCCAAATCGGGGCAGCACCCACTTCATCACAACGAAATAGCCCACCAGAACAAGCGCGTAGATCAGCCACTCAGGCATGAGTAACCTTCCTCGGTCCACTGACCGTCATTACCGGACACGGTGCGTGCCGGACCGCGCGCAGGGTCGTCGTTCCCAGGACCATACCCTCGAAGAAGTGCCGGCGGGGCGCACCCAGCACAATGAGGTCGCATCCCTCCGCGGATGCGAGCGCAATGATCTCCTCGGCCGGGTCTCCGTGCCGCACCAACTCGCGGACGCGGCAGCGTTGGCGCTCTTCGGCGGGAATCCAGTCGCAAATGTCCGGCGGGGCCTGGTCCGGACCGCCTTCATTCACATAGAGGGCCGTGACGGTGGCGTCGAAACACGCGCCCAGATCGGCGGCCAGGCGGAACGCGTGGCGCGAGATGTCCGTGCCATCGATCGGACACAGAATTTGACGAACCGGCCCCGCCGGCGCGCCGCGGACCGTGAGCAGCGGGACCGGGCTTTCGCGCAAGATCCGCTCGGTCACCGAACCCAGCATCCAGTGGTTGAAACCGGTTCGGCCGTGGGTGCCCATTACGACCAGGTCGGCATGGGTGCTCTCCGTCAGATCTGTTATGGCATCCACCGGCAGCCCATCGACCACGCGGGTTTCCACCGCCGCGGCGCCGTCGCCGAGTGTCGACTTTACGAAGTCCTTCAGACTCTGCCCGGCCTCCCCCATGGACTCTCGAAACTGGCTCTCCAGCTCCGCCAAGCGGCCCTCGGTGAAGTAAGGCGGCGCTTCGAACCAGTTGGCGTATGCCGCCACAATCCTGGCGTCGCCGCACTTCGCCAGCGCAGCGGCGTGGCGGAGGGCCTGGGCCGAAAGTTCGCTGAAATCCACGGGGCAAAGAATCGTGCTGAAGCCAGCGGTCTGCATGAGAACTCCATCTTTAGAGATGCAATTGCGGGCAACAGGTGACAGGGCCACGGAAAACGATGGCCTGCCCCACGATATACTGTTCGGGGGAAAGGACCTGAAATTGGAGCCCCTCGACAACCAGCTCATTTACCTGGACAATGCCTCCACCACCTGGCCCAAGCCGGAGGGCGTTTACCGCTTCATGATCGACTTTTACCGCGGCGCCGGGGTGAACCCCGGACGAAGCGGCTTCGACCTGGCGCTGGAAGCGGGCTTGCTCCTCGATAACCTGCGCCAACGGCTGACGCGGTTCTTCGGCGGCGATGAAGATGCGCCCGAGCGCCTGTCGTTCGGCTACAACGCCACGGATGCCCTGAACCTGGCGATTCCCGGTTTGCTCAAGCCCGGCGACCACGTGGTTACCACGAATCTCGAGCACAATTCGGTGATCCGCCCCATCCATCACCTGGTGCGCGACGGCGGCGTGGAAGCCACCTTCGTTCCGTTCGACGGAGCCGGGTTTATCGACCCCGGCGACATCGCCAAGGCGATCCGGCCCAACACCGCGCTGGTGGTGGTGAACCATGGCTCGAACGTGATCGGCACCGTTCAGCCCGTCAAGGAAATTGGCGGCGTCTGCCGGGAGAAGGGCGTGACGTTCCTGGTCGACACGGCTCAAACCGCGGGCGCCATCCCCATCGACATGCAGGGAATGAACATCGATGTCCTGGTCTTCACGGGCCACAAGTGCCTGATGGGGTCGATGGGCCTCGGCGGCCTGTCGGTCCGCAAGCACGTCGAAATCCGGCAGGTTCGCAGCGGCGGAACGGGAGTGCGGTCGGCCGATCCCTATCACCCGGAAGAGTACCCCTGGAGACTGGAATACGGCACGCCGAACATGGTGGGGGTGGCCGCGCTCTGGGCGGGGCAAGACTGGCTGGAGAGCCGCGGCTTAGCGAATATCCACGCCGCCGGGATGAAACTGGCGGCCAGACTAGTGGCTGGCTTGCGCGCCATCCCCGGCGTGCGCCTGTACTGCTGCCAGAGCCTGGCGAATCACCTGCCCACCATCGCCATGAACCTCGACGGTCTGGAAGCTGCGGACCTCGGAACCATGCTGGACGTGGACCACAACATCGCCACTCGCACGGGTCTCGATTGCGCCCCGCTGGCGCACCGCCAGCTCGGAACGGCCGGGATCCATGGCACCGTGCGGTTCTCCATCGGCCCCTTCAATACGGAAGAGCATATCGATGCCGCCATCCGGGGCGTAGCCGAAATCGCCCGTTGGAAGGCCGGCCGCAAACCGGGTTAGGCCGCCGCCCTCATTTCGCTTTGCGCGGCTGGCGCGCCGCGGCCTTCGCCGATCGTTCGGACCCGCTCTTCAGGTCATCCACAAATGCCCGCACATCCAGCGCCTCGACCGCCGGCGCCAGCGCCCGGGTCGGCAGGGCCGTCGTCGATTCGCGATGGACCACAGCCCACCCTGGCCACTGGGAAATTCGTGACCGCGCGCCCGGCCATGGACTCGGTGACACCCTGCATCAGAGGCGCCTCCTGGGACCCCGTGAACAGCCATTGCCCCATTTTGCGAGGGTCTCGCTCGATGCAGGTTCGGATGTAGTCGAACAATTCCGGCACGGTCACCACCACGGCGGGGAAGCTGTGGCAGGCCTCCAACACCGCCGGCTGGATGGCGCGGGAGGTGAAGCGCATATGAGACTTCTAAACCATAGGTTCGGATTTCTCAAGCGGCGTCGCCATGCGCCGTACCCACATCCAGAAAATGGTCAGTGTGAGGAGCACAAACACGCTCTCCCATACATAAAGGTGCGCGAACTCGAACCACTGCGCATTATATTGGCCCAGGTAGAAAAGGCTGATGATGCGCAGAAAGTTGATGACGTAAATCGTCGCGGTGCCGGCCAGCAGGCCCTTGCCCTTCTGCAGCCAGGACGCCGGATAGGCCAGAATGGCCGCCCACAACAGGACCACGACATCGTCTCCGTTGCAGCCATCCAGCACCTCCATGGCGAAGCCGTTCGACGGATTCCGCAGGATCACCTGCTGCGCGGCCGCGTTGCCGCCGAACAGGCGAATCACGATGGCGGAAATCTCCACCAGGCCGCGAGTGAAGGCCGTGATCGCCGGATGCAGGAACGGAATCAGCAAAGCGCAAAATCCCACCGCCAGGAAGATCGGGAATAGCACCAGGAAGCGGAGCATCCGGTTCTGCCGCGGCGGCGCGCCGGCCTGCTCCGCCTGCGCGGCCCGAGTCTGGCTGGGGGTAGGTTTACGTGCCATCGATCCGCCAGAATACCATGGCGTCAGCGCCTTCTGCGGCGCCGTGGAGCCGCCGGTACTGCCGATGCCGCGGCCGGCGCAGCCTCGCCGCCGGACAGGATCAGACCGCGAAGCTCCCCATCGAGCGAGAGTGCCACCAGCACCGGACCCAAATAGGGCACCACACCCGTGGCCAGGTACACGGCGGAATCCATCAGGAATCCGGGAAAGCCTTCGGTCGTCAATTGAAAGTATCCGCCGACGAGCCGGACGGCGTAAACCGCGATGGATAGGAGCGCGACGGCCGCCAGCACCGCCGTTCCGCATGCCATCCGCCACAGCCGCGGGCGTCCCGGCGCGGCCAGCAGGATCGCCCAGAAGAGCGGAAGCGAGACGGTAAACAGGATGGGGTATCGGGCGGTGCCTTCCACCTTCATGGAACGGATCTTGATGCGCCCGGCACCCGCCGCCGCGGCCCCCAGCAGTTGCTGCGTTTTCTCCTGGTTCACCACGGCCGCGGGCGCCGGCACCTGGAAAGTCCAACTCCGGTCGGGGCCGATGATGACGTGCGACACCGAGCTGCCGCCGGGCAGAAGCCGCAGTGTCCACTCCGCGGAAAGGCGCAAGCCGGCCAGCAGCGGATTGAGGAGGACCAGCCACCACAGCGCCAGCATGAGCGCCAGCAATACCAGCGCCCGCAGAAGGAACCGCAGCGGATCCGACAGTTGGCGATCGCTCACACTATCAGGTTCGCACAGGGGCTGGGGCGTAAAGGCGGAAGTTTTGGCTGGGACGCAGGGATTCGAACCCCGATACGCGGCTCCAGAGGCCGCAGTCTTACCGTTAGACGACGTCCCAACTGATCTCCATTCTAGCAAAGGCGCGGCGGCGAAATCCAGACGCCGATGCCGTCGCGTAGTACACTGAAACTTCAACATGTGGAAAAGGTTGCGGCTGGGCCTCCTGCTGGGCTTGTGCGCCTGTGCCGGTAGGGCGGTCGATTGGAAGGCGCTCCAGCCGCAAGGGTATGTCAGCGATTTCGCGGGCGTGATCGACCCCGCCAGCAAGGCCCAGTTGGAGGCTTATGGCGGGATTGTGGAGCAGTCGACGGGCGCGCAGATGGCGCTGGTTACCGTCGCGTCTCTTGAAGGCGAACCCATCGAAGACGTAGCCAATACCATCTTCCGCGCCTGGGGCGTGGGCCAGAAGGGCAAGAATGAAGGCATCCTGCTGCTGCTCTCCATCGGCGACCGCGGCAGCCGGCTGGAAGTGGGGTACGGGTTGGAACCGATTCTGCCCGACGGGCTGGCCGGCAGCATTCTGCGCGAGATGCGGCCGGCGCTGCGCCAGGGGGATTACGGCGATGCCATGATGGCGGCGGCCGAGACCATCGGCAGCGCCATCGCCAAGGCCAAGAACGTGGAACTACAGGCGAGCCTGCCGCGGCGCACGCGGCCGGCGGTCTCCGATTCGTTCCCGTGGCCGGTGCTGATCGGCGGAGTCTTTATCCTGCTGCTGTTGCTGACGCGCGGCGGACGTGGCGGCGGGGGCCTCGGGTTCCTGCCGTGGCTGATTCTGGGCAACGTGATGGGCGGCTCCATGGGGGGCGGCCGCGGCGGCGGCGGATTCGGCGGATTCGATTCCGGCGGCGGATTCGGCGGATTTGGCGGCGGCGACTCCGGTGGAGGCGGCGCTTCCAGCAACTGGTGAGGACCATCTCATGGAAAAGGTGCTGAACCAACTGGTG
The DNA here is from genome assembly GCA_049590695.1 of Bryobacteraceae bacterium. Lineage (GTDB taxonomy): Bacteria > Acidobacteriota > Terriglobia > Bryobacterales > Bryobacteraceae > Fen-178. The sequence continues at coordinate 29,617 of JBAWDI010000025.1, read as the reverse complement.
GAGAAATTGCAAAAGGCCTACGGCGACCGTCTCGTCTCGGTGGTGCTCTACGGCTCAGCGGCCGCCGGCGACCACCACGCCAAGTTCTCCGATCTCAATGTTCTGTGCGTTCTGAGCGAGATTACGCCGCGCGAGCTGGGCGCCAGCCAGGGCATTTTCCGCTGGTGGCGCGAGAAGGGCAACCCCGCGCCGCTGCTGCTCACCGAGCGCGAATTGGCCACTTCCACCGACTGCTTCGCCATCGAGTTCAACGACATCAAGCGGCACCATCGGCTGCTGCTCGGCAAGGACGTCATTACGCCGCTGGTGGTGGACCAGGTGTTCTACCGCGCGCAGGTGGAGCACGATCTGCGGGCCAAGCTGCTGCGCCTGCGCCAAAAGGCTTCCGGCGTGCTCTCCGATTCCAACCTGCTGCGCCGGCTGATGCTCGATTCCGTTTCCACCTTCTGCGTGCTATTCCGCCATGCCCTGGTTTTGCACGGGGTGGAGGCGCCCGCCCGGAAGCGCGAGGTCATCGAACACGCGCGGGAACATTTTGGGATCGACCCCGCGCCGTTCCAGAAGCTGCTCGACATCCGGGAGGAGCGCCTCAAGCCGCGCGACATGGAACCGGTCGCTCTGCTGGCCGCGTATATGCAAGGGATATCGGTGGTCATCGACGCCGTGGACCGGCTCGAGAAATAGGAGACAACACGTGAAAACCGCTCTGATCGTGGTTCTGATAGTGGTCCTGGTGGTGGTCGTGGTGGGCCTGGCGGCCGTGAGCAAGTATTACAGCGTGCGCAACGACCTGGTGACGCAGCGCAATTCCATGGATGCGGCGTGGGCGGATGTCGAGGTGGTCTTGCAGCGGCGCGCCGACCTCATTCCCAACCTGGTGGAGACCGTGAAGGGGTTCGCCAAACATGAGACGGAGGTCTTCAAGGACATCGCCGACGCCCGCGCGGCCCTGATCGGCGGCCGCACCCCCCAGGAGAAGATCCAGGCCAACGACCAGCTCTCCAGCGCGCTCTCGCGGTTGCTGGTGATCTCGGAAAATTATCCGCAGTTGCGCTCCAACGAGAATTTCCTGCGCTTGCAGGACGAGATTGCGGGGACGGAGAACCGCATCGCCGTGGAGCGCCGCAAATACAACGAGGTGCTGCAGCGGTATAACACGTCGATCGAGTTGTTCCCCAACAACATTGTGGCGTCGATGGCGGGGTTCGCGCGCAACGACGCCTATTTCAAGACGGAGCCAGGGGCGCGGACGGCGCCGAAAGTGCAGTTCTGACCAACGGCATGCCGGACATCGAGCGATTGACGCGGATTGCCGCGGGCCTGGGCATCCCGGGCATTCGGCGGCACATTTTTCTGTGTTGCGATCAGACCACGCCGAGGTGCTGCGCGAAGGAGGCCGGGCTGGAGTCGTGGGACTATCTAAAGCGGCGGCTGGCGGAACTGGGGCTGCTGGACCGCGTCTACCGCACCAAAGCCAATTGCCTGCGCATCTGCGAGCAAGGCCCCATTGCGGTGGTCTATCCCGAAGGCGTCTGGTACCACTCAGCCACGCCGGAGGTGTTGGAGCGAATCATCCAGGAGCACCTCATCGGCGGCCGGGTGGTGGAAGAGTGGGTGTTCGCGCGCAGCCCGGTTTGCGGGTAGTGCCGCACGTTGTGAAGAAATCGGTTGGCAGGCGAAAGCGCCTGCCCCACAAAAGCGCAAGCCCTTGTGGGAAAGGTGGGACAGACGCTTCCGTCTGTCAACCCGCCGCCGTGTCTAGGTACCGCCCGCGCCCAGAAACAGTTCCCGCTCCGCCTCGCGCCGCCGGGTGAGTCCGGGAAGCACGGCGCCGTTGGCGTGGTTCATGTCCAGGAATTCGAGGGCCGCCGCGGCGTACTCGCCGGAGTTGATTTTCGAAACCAGCTTGGGCGCCGCCTTGGGAAGTTGCCGGGGGCCCCCTCTGAGGTTGAAGCAGAGCGACACCAGCGCGTCGATCTGCCCCTGGGTCAGCGGCGCACGAATCACCGATGCCAGGCCGCGCTCGACCTCTTCGATATCGAGGCCAAGCAGTTCTTCGGCGTGTTGCTCGGTGATTCGCATTCCCGGTTCGACGCCGGCGGTGTGCCCCCAACCGATGGTCCATGCTCCCGCGGGACAAAGGTAGGCTTCGAGCGCGAGCGACTCGAAGCGTTTGATCAGTTCAATTGCCGCTCGGCTTGCCTTCATTGGTCACCTTGTCGAAGTTGGCCAGAATGAGATGCGTAAACCGGTAGAGCCACAGGTAGAGGCGCGAACCCATCGGCATGGGCTCGGGGAGGGCGCGCGCGGCGGCCGAAACCACCAGCGCGGCCGTGCCTCCCGTCAACAGATTGAACACGTATGAATGCATGAACGTCATGTCCTTTCTGTCTTGCGGGCCTTAGTTAGCCTTTTGAGCGGTGTCGAGTGCCGCTGTCACGCTGGCCACGGTCGGATGGTTTTTCAGAGTTGCCACCAACGACTGGACGCCCGGCCAGATCTCACCGAACAGCGCGGAGAGGCTGGAAGCGTTTGTCACGTCGGCAGCGGCGGCGGCGATCTTTCCCACGATGGCCTCTTCCAGCGCGTCGAATTCCGTCACGATTGGCGCCAGTGACGGCGCCACGGCGGCGATCACGGTGCTGGCGTCCGCGACCACGGTTTGGATGGCTGCTGAGTCGTTGGTGAGCACGGTGGCGACCTTGCTGGCGACCGCCTTGAGGTCTTTCCATGCTGCCGAGAATGCGTTTGCGAGTGTCATACGGATTGTTCCTTTCGTCTTCTGCCCGGTGCGCCGGGCGCGGTTATGTTACCCACTTCATGGCCGCGCGCTCAGAAACTGCGTTCCCGTGATCGCGAGGCTGGTTACAGGGTTGAGGTTGCGGTAGATCACCACCCCGTTCAATCCGTAGCCGATGAGGCGGTCGTACCACTTCGGCGTGGTCAGCCGCTTGATGTTGTTCGCCGTCGCTGCGCTGTCCGCTACCAAGGAATCGGCGTTCCTCACAAACCCTGGCAGCGCCGAATTGAAGGTTGTCGATGCTTGCCCAAAATTCAACGCGGCGCGCTCGATTCCCCGGGAAGCTCCGACGTACCGGTTGAAGAAGCAATCGGCGTTGTGGTCGCAGTCGAGGAAGAGGGGGAGGGAAGCATTCACCTGCGCGGTGATGGCGGCGGAATTGTCGAGCACCGGCTGGAGGTCTCGCCGCAGCGCTTCCATCGTCCCGAGGGCGGTATCCACGCGCGCCAGGGTGTCGCCGAGGCGCCGGTCGGCCATCTTTCGGATCTCGGCAACCTCGGCCATTACGTCCGTGCGAAGCGCCGCCGACTGCCGCTCGGAGCGCGCCAGCACATCCTGGCGGGCGGATTCCACCTGCGCGGTGAGATCCTTACGAGTCGCCTCCACCACGCCGATCAGTTCCCGGCGAGTGGCTTCGACCTCGCCGGGGATGGCCGCCACCGTCGCCGTGGCGGCGCGCAGCAAAAGGATGGTACACACCACCAGCGCCGTCAGGGCCGACAGAAGGGCACAAACGAGGATCTGCTGAAATGTCTTCATCGGATGAATCCAGAAACCCAGTACGCTCTCCCACCCTGTCCGGGGGACCCGGGAGCCGCCCAAGCCCCAGGCCGCCCAGACAAGTGGAAGCCATGGCATCAGGAGTTGCCCGTACAACTCCTCTGATTTGATCGTAGCAGGCGCTTGGTGCAAGCGAATCCCGCTAAGTCACTGAATCTGAAGGGAAAAAAAGTTGTGACCGGGTTTCGCCGGAGAGTCATAATAGCGGACGGGAGATTCGTGTCAGACATGGCCGTCATGGAGCGCATACAGGACTTCCTGGGCCAGAAGCGCTTCGCCATCGTGGGCGTTTCGCGCCAGCCAAAGGACTTCTCAAGAGCGTTGCTGCGCGAGTTTCGCCAGAAAGGCTTTGATCCCGTGCCGGTGAATCCGGAAGCCCGCGAGATGGAGGGACTTCCGTGCTTTGCCCGCCTGCAAGAGATCCAACCTCCTGTCGGCGGCGCTCTGCTGATGACGCCGCCGTCGCTTACGGACCGGGTAGTCCGCGACTGCGCCGAAGCGGGCGTCAAGCGGGTATGGTTGTACCGCGCCACTGGCCAGGGAGCCGTGAGCGCCGATGCCGTGAAGTTCTGTGAAGCCAACGGCATCTCGGTGATTCCCGGCCAGTGCCCCATGATGTTCCTGCCCGGCGGGGCGTGGTTCCATCGTTTTCACGGCTTGGTGAAGAAGATCGCCGGTTCCTACCCCCGTTGATCGCCGCGCCGGTGACGCCCCACTGCGGGCGTTCACTAAAACATAAGAACTGAATTTCCTTTAGAGTCAGCGGCTTGGCGCAACCACTTCCTTACTTGGCAAATGTGTAAGGTAATGTGAGGTTGAAAAGGACCGCTGCTTTTCTAACGGTCGTTTACAGCGAAAATGCCAACCGATCCGATTATTATCATCGTTTCCGGATTGTGGTAAGAAGCTGTTGTTGAAGTAACCAAATCGCGTTACCCACAAACGCGTCATATGAATAGCCCCAATTTGGGGTAACCTATTCTTAGGTAAAAGCTGGTATGATTCTTTGGGGATATTACCGAAAGATAGTATTCCCAAAGAATTGCCAGGTGTGGTTTTGAATTCCGACAAACAGATCTGAAGCTGGGCCATTTGAAAACAGCTAAAGTAGCGGCTTGTTACCTGCTCGTGTTTTCGTTAGCCGGCACGGCACGGAAGCCCGTTCCGAGACTCGGGGCGCTGCCCCTGCTCGTCTCGGAATCCGCCCGCCGTGCGCCCATGCTGGCACGGCTGCGTCAGGGCGCCGGCATATTCGGGGCCGGTCGAATTGGCGATGCCGAAAGTTATTTTGAATCGCTTCGGCGGGAAGCACTCGCGGCAGGGGAAGACGATGTAGCCGCGCGCGCCACCGGCAACGTGGGCGGTTGCCAATTCGCTCTTCACCAGTATCGACCCGCTCTACGCTCCTTCCTGGAGGCGCATCGTTTGGCCGATCGGGCCGGCGACGCCAGCTACACCGCGGTATTGGATGTCAACCTCGCATCGCTCTACTCCGAAATGGGAGAACTGGAAGCCGCGGCGCAATGGATCGAAGGCGCACTGGAGCGCGTGTCCGGCAAGGACCGGCGCGACCATCTGCCCCAGTTGCTGATCCAGTTGGCCACCTTGCGCGCGCGGCAAGACCGCATGCCGGAAGCGGCCGAGTTGTTCCGCCAGGGCACCGACGCCGCCGATCGCGCCGGCGACCTCGAACTTTACGCCCTTGGCTGGAACCGGCTGGGCGAAGAGTTTTTGAAGCGCGGCGACCTTTCGCAAGCGGAAGCACCCCTTCTGGAGGCCTACCGCGTCCGAAAACTGCACAAGCTGGCTTTGGACACTTCGTATCGCAATCTGGGACGCCTGCGCCTGGCGCAGGGCGACCTGTCGTCCGCTTCGGCGCTGCTGGACCGCGCCGTGGAGCTGGCGGCGCGTCCTCATAGTCCCATACCTTCGTGGGACGTCTATCATTTCCGAGGCTGTGTCCGGCTGGCGCAGGGCCGCTTCCGGGAAGCCCTCGATGACTTGCGAATCGCGGCGCGTCTGGCGCGCGCGTGGCGCTGGTCCGCGCCGCCCTATGACGACGCCCGCACGGGAGCCGAAGGCTGGCTGGATCAGGTCTATTCCGCTCTGGTGGAAGCCGGCAACCGGCTGTATCTCGAGACTGGCGACCCGGCCCTGATCCGCGAAACCTTCGAGGCCGCCGAGGAGAACCGCGCGGGCAGGCTGCGGGAGATTCCCTTCCGACGCCGCGCGGCCGCCGTGGACGTGGCAGCCTCCTGGAAGGCGCTCGACCGGCTGCAGCGCGAGGAGGCCGAGGCTCTGCGGACTCAAGACCCGCACGCCCAGGATGTGGTTCGCGCCACACGCGCCGAAATCATCCGCCTGCAAGCAGTGCCGGACGCAATTGCCCAACCCGCGGCCACCGGCCTGCTGGAACGCACGCGCGCCGCGCTCGATTCCCATACCGCTCTGCTCAGCTTCGACCTGGGCGATTCCGTCTCCTGGCTGTGGGCGCTGGACCGGGGCGGGCTGGCGCTCTACGTCTTGCCGCCACGCCACGAGATCGAGTCTCAGATTCAAGCCGTGGTGCGCGCCATCCGCGAAGATTCGACGGATCCCGGACCGGCCGGCGCGAATCTGTACCACACTCTTTTCGGGCCGCTGGCTTCCCGGTTCCGGCACAAGACGCGCTGGCTGCTGGCGTTGGACGAGGGCCTTTTCGACGTTCCGGTAGCCGCGCTGATCGAAAGCACCCGGCCGCGGCCCGTCTATGTAGCCGAACGGCGCACCACGGTAGTCATTCCCAGCGCCGGCTTTTGGCTCGAGACCGCCACGCGGCAGACCGCCGGGCAGCCCTCTCCGGTGTTCCTGGGAGTCGGCGATCCCATCTACAATGCGGCGGACCCGCGGCTGCCGCACGGCCGGAGGAATGCCGGAACCGGATGGCTGTCGCCGCTGAGACTCTTCACCGCTTCCGCCCCGAGCGCCGCCGCCGGTCTGGTCCTGCCCCGTTTGGTGGCCAGCGGCGCTGAACTGGATCATTGCGCGCGAGCCTGGGATGGCGAGAGCATTCTGCTCGAGGGGGCCGGCGCGACGCGCCGCAACCTGGCGGACGAGATGCGCCGCAACCCGGCGGTGGTGCACTTCGCCACTCACGTTCTGGAATCCGCCGAGCGCCCGGCTTTCGGCATGATCGCCCTCAGCCTGTCGGAGAGCAAGGAGGCGGAACTTCTCACGCCGTTTGAGATCGCCCACTGGAGAATCGACGCAGGCCTCATCGTGCTGAGCGGGTGTTCCTCCGCCCAGGGTGCGGCTCTGCCTGGAACCGGGCTGATGGGATTGACTCGCGCCTGGCTCACGGCGGGGGCGCGAGCCGTGGTGAGCAGCCGCTGGCCCACGCCCGACGAGGATGGGCCGCTGTTCAAGGCTCTCTACCGGAACCTGCGAACCGGGCGCCGCGCGGATCCGGGACAGGCGCTGCGCGCCGCGCAGCTTGAAATGATTCGTTCCGGAGGCTGGCATGCCCAGCCGGGCTATTGGGGAGCGTACTACGTGATTGGAGGCCAATGAACTCCACGACCCATAGCGCCATGGAATCGGTTACGAACTTCCCGGACTCGCCCTGGTCCGGAATGGTGGAACAGATTCGTAACGGAGACCCATCCGCCCTCGAGCGGATGTATCGTGTCTTTTCAACGGGCATTCGCTTTTATCTCTGCCGCCAGCTTGGCCCGCAGGATCTCGACGACAGAGTGCACGATGTGTTTCTGATCATCGTCCAGTCCATTCAAAAAGGCGAGTTGCGCGAACCCGAGCGCTTGATGGGTTACGTGCGCACCATCGTCCGCCGGCAGGTAGCCGCGCAGATCGACGATAACGTGAAGGCGCGCCGCAACCAGGCCGATCTGGAATTCGGGATGACCCTCTCCGACCACCGCCCCAACCCGGAACGGAGCGCCATCGAGCACCAAAACGGAGAGTTGGCCATGCGCATCCTGAACAGCCTTCCCAAGCGGGATCGCGAGGTTCTGGCCCGTTTCTATCTGGATGAGCAGCCGCCCGATCGGATCTGCCATGAGATGGGCCTCACGGAAACGCAGTTCCGCCTTGTCAAATCCCGCGCCAAGGCGCGATTCGGCGAACTCGGCAGGACCCGGTTCGCCCGCCACGCGGGTTTTCGCTCGTAAGGCATAAGTTCCCCCCGGAATTGTTGAGAGTTTCGCCACCTCCGATACACCTTGTCTTTCAGAGAGCAACTAATCCACAATACGGTGCTGGACATGTACGCCAACTGTCACCTGCACGACGAGGAGATCGAGCGGTACTCCATGGGGGCGATGCCGGAAGCGGCCATCGCCCCCTTTGAAGAACATCTCTTGATCTGCGAACCCTGCCAACTGCGGCTGGCGCAGACCGACGCCTACGTTGGCGCCATGCGACAGGCCGCCGCGCGTCTGCGCATGGGGCCTCTCAAACGCGGACTCCCCTGGCTGCGTTTTCCCCGCCTGGTCCCTGCCCTGGCTGGCTTGGCGGTGGTGGTCGTGGCGGCCGGTTTATGGCTCGGCCGCGTGGATACGGGCGAGGCGCACCCGTTTGCAATCGACCTGGAAGCCACGCGCGGCGCCGCTGTCGAAGCCAAAGCGCCGGCCGGCAGATGGCTGCTGCTGCGGCTGGACCTGGCGAATTTGCCGGCCGCTTCCCGCTACCGGCTGGAAATGGTGGATCGCTTCGGCAGCCGTGTCTGGCAGGCCACTGTGCCGGCACACGGGTCGAAAGCCGGCTTCAAGGTTCCGCGAACGCAGCCGGGGATCTACTTCGTGCGCGTCTATTGGCCCCCCGGAAAACTGCTTCGGGAGTTCGGTTTCGAAGTCGAAGGCCAGCGGTAATCAAACCTCCGCTGATAGAATAGGACCATGCTGCGTTCGCATGCGAGCGCGTGGCCCAGAGGGCGCCCCTCCGTCGAGCGTTTTTTCCAGTTTTCGCTGCTGGGCCTGGTGGCCAGCGGATATCTCGCGGTGGCCGGCTCGGGGTACCTGGATACCGCGACCATCGCGCTCACCGCCGCCGGCCTGGTGCTTCGCGGCCTGGTCATCCGCGGGTTCGTGCGGCTGGACCTGTCCGATCGCACCGTAACCATCGTCACCCTCGGCTATACCGGCTTCTTCGCGCTCGATTATTTCCTCCTTTCGCGGGAGTTTCTCACCGCCACTGTCCACCTGGTGTTTTTCCTGGCTGTGATGAAAATCCTCACGGCGAAAACCAATCGGGATTATCTTTACACCGCCGCCATTGCCTTTGTGGAGCTTTTGGCTGCCGCCCTCCTGTCCATCGATGTCAACTTCTTCCTGTTTCTGGCGCTCTACCTGCTGTGTGCCATAGCGGCGCTCACCAGCGGAGAGATTCGCCGCTCCACGCGCCAGGCCGCGGTCACGGCGCGCAGCGGGCTGAAGCGCTTCTACCCCCGCCTGGCGCTACATTCGGCATTGATGACTTTGGGAATCCTGTCCATCGCCGCCGGGCTGTTCTTTCTCCTGCCGCGCACCGCCGAGGCGGCGTTCTCCCGCCTGATCTCGCATCGTTTCTATCTTCCCGGTTTCTCGAGCGAGGTGACGCTCGGCGAGTTCGGCGAGATCCGCACCGCCTCCCGGCCGGTCATGCACATCCGCATCTTCAGCAGCGAAACGCCTGGCGGCCTGAAATGGCGTGGCCGGGCGCTCGCCGAATTCGATGGGAAGCGGTGGTCCGAGCCCGGCCGGGCGTACCAGGCGATCCCGGTGGAAAACGGCCACGCCAACCTGGAGCCGGCCGCCGGCCGCCGGCCGGGGCGGCACATCAACTACCACGTCGATCTGGACGCTTTCGGCACCGACGCGCTCTTTTTCGCCGGGGTGCCCGAGATGGTGGACCTGCGCTATCCATTTCTCTTGCGGACGGCGACCGGAAATTACCGGCTCGGGTACCAGTCGCCCCAGGGCGTCCACTACGACGCCTACAGCCGGCTCGAAGATCCGCCGGAGACTTCGCCGGCCCCGTACCCCGAGCCCATTCTGCCGCTCCGGGCGCGAAGCGATTATCTGCAACTGCCGCCGCTCGACCCGCGCATTCCCGAGCTGGCGCGCGCCATGACGGCGGGGTGCCCCATGGGCCCGGCGACGGACCTGGAGCGGGCGCGCGCCATCGAGCGCCGGCTGCGCGCCGATTACGGCTATACGCTCGAACTTCCGGACCATGAAGTCGCCGATCCGCTGGCTTACTTCCTCTTCACGCGCAAGCGGGGCCACTGCGAATACTTCGCCTCCGCCATGACGGTGATGCTCCGGACTGCCGGCATCCCCGCGCGCCTCGCCACGGGCTTCCAAAGCGGCGTGTACAACCCCATCACGGATTTCTGGCTGGTGCGCGCCTCCGACGCGCACGCCTGGGTGGAGGCCTGGATTCCCGGCCGTGGTTGGACCACCTTCGATCCCACGCCGCCCGATCCCAACCGCCGTAGCTTCGCCCTGCTGTCGCAACTCGGGTTGTACCTGGATGCCGCCGGGACCTTCTGGCGGGAGTGGGTGGTAAGCTACGACATCAGCCGGCAGGGCACGCTGGCCGACCGCTTGGAACAGGGTGCGCGCAGCATGGGCATCCGTTGGTTCGACTCCCTTTCCGGACTGGACTGGAATTGGCGTCTCCGCGCGGCGGCGTGGTTCCGGCGCTATGGCCCAGGCATCCCGATTGTGCTGGCGCTGGGAGTCGCCATCTGGGTGCTCGGGCCGCGGCTGGTTCGCCTGCTGCGCATCCGCAGCCGCGTGGAGCGCGTCCGCCGCGGCCAGGACACGGTGGCGGACGCCACCCTGCTGTACGAGCGCATGCTCGACCTGTTGAAACGCCGCGGTTACCAGAAGCCCGCGTGGTTCACGCCCGCGGAGTTCTCCGAATCGCTGCCGCCCGGCCAACTGGGGACAGCCGTGACGGAGTTCACCGGCAAGTACAACGCTCTGCGTTTTGGCCGCCGCACCGAAGTGGCGCCGCGCCTGTCGATGCTTCTCGATGAACTCGAGCGGCAGTGAGGTGGGGCATGCTTTAGCTTGCCCGTTTTTGTCGCGGCGCTTCGCTCCGCGACCCGGCATCTTCTTTCGACGCGGAGCCGCGGAGGAAGCGGAGATAATGGAGGCTGGCGCAGCGAGGCCTTTTGACAACGTTCCATTTGCTCGAAGACTGCGCTCTCAGGTTTTGACTCTATTCTTCTTTCTTCCTCTCTGCTTTTTTCTCCGCGTCTCAGCGGCTCCGCGTCGAAAAACACGCTTCCGTTTTCAACGCGGAGGCACTTCGCTCATGAGCGCGACGTGCGACCCTGGGAGCATGTTGAAGAAACTGCTGCCCGCCGCCGCGGTCTGCGCCTCGCTGCTGCTGGCCCTGGCCAAGATCCCCTTTCAGGCGCAATCCGCCTCCACTGTTTCCTATACCGTCGCAGCCGAGGGCGAAACCGTGGAGATCCATAACGTAGCCTGGCAATACACCGGAACCGGCGTACCCGGCCGCCCCGCCGATGAGCGCCTCCTGCTGCGCACCACCACGCACGCGAAAGACTTCGTCGGCGACATACCCGAGCCGGGCGCCTTGACGCTGGAAGCGTGGCCGCTGGGCGCCGATCCGAAGCAGAAGCCTCTCTACTCTGTGAAGCTCCCAGCCGATTCCGCTCGCACCCTCGACAATTGCCTCTGGGTGATCGATCGCGGCTACGTCGACGTGCCGATGTGGTCCATTTACCGCCTGGGCGACGGCCGCCATCTCTTCGACACGCATGTGGAGCTGGTCCGCTTCCAGGTATCGAGGGCCGACGGCACCCCCAGATACGCCGGTCTGGACGTGCCGGCCGACGACACCCCCGACGCGCGCCTCAAAGACCCACACGTGGTGGCCGTGCTGGTCTACGCCGCGGAAGATCGCGTCCTGCGCGAAGCCCTCATCACCCACGACCAGCCGGCGGAGGCGCGGCAGATGCGTTCCTTTGCGGACGAGACGCAGCAGGTCGCCTTCATTGAAACCCCCGCGCGCCGTCTCAAGATCGCCTTCAGCCACAACTACCCGGACGCCCCCAACACGGTGGAGGCAAGCATCCCGCTAACCAAGGACGACTTGGACGTATCCCACGCCCAGCTTCCGCCCGGCCTGCACATCGCGGCGTGGCGAAGATAGCGGTGTGGGGCGGACGATTAGATTCCCCATGTGTATGCCCCGGAGCACTCAGAGCAGCTCCACGAATTGCGCGACAGTCATTCCCGAGGCCCGTATCAAAGATCGCAGCGTGCCGGGAGCCACTTCACGATGTTGGGGTATGGACAAACTCGCCGGATGCCCCGGCTTGATCAGGATGACGTGGCTCCCGTGCTGCCGGTCTTTGCCCCACCCTGCCTTTTGAAATGCTCGGACAGCTTGCTCTCCGGAAACGGAGGGCAGCGCCGCCATCAGACGGGAACCTCGACCTCGCGGACTGCGACCGTCAGAGGCATATTATTGGCCAACCGCGCTTCGAGACAACCGATGATCGCTTCCCGGATGTTCTCCAGGGCCTCGAGTTCCGTCCGCCCTTGCGAAACGCACCCCGGGATGGCTGGACACTCGGCGACAATCATGCCGGTCTCATCCGGGTCCAGGGTGACGAGAAGCTTCATACCTGAATCTTACCTCACCCCACATACCGTGCGTACAAACTCCGCGCCACGCGGGTGTGCGACATAAAAGTGGCGGATTCTCCGATTCCGCAGCGGATCGCAGGAATCTAGGCGTAGCCGGTACTCAAAGCCCGTCAGGGCGAAAGACAGTAGCCCATGGCGCAAGCCATGGGACTGGTGAGCAACCGGGGTAGCCCCGCAGGGGGCGGAAGAACGTTCTTTCGCCCCCTCCGGGGCTAGGTCGATTTCGCAATTCTCCCACGGCTCGCGCCATGGGCTACTGTCTTTCGCTCCTGCGGAGCTTCACCTGGGGACGTCACTTTTATGTCGCACACCCGCGCCACGCCGGTGTCGCTGGTCCCCTTGACGATCGCGCGGCCATCGGGGAACACCGTCATCTCGTAGGGTGCCACGAAGAACCGCAGCGCGAATTCGTTGGCGCGGACTTCGCCCAGCGGCTCCAGACGCGCTTTCAACGCCGCCAGGTCGATGGGGCGCTCGCGCTCGTGGATCTGTACCGCGTTCCGGCCGCACAGGGTGGCCGGCGGGCGGGGCGATTCTTCCAGGTAGGGAAACTCGCGGCGGGCGCACGTGGGACATTCCGAATCCCTCGCAGGTCCTTCGATCTGCCGGATGCCTCCGGCGAGGCCGTGCACCTACAACAGACTGGCGTCAAGATCGCTCGCCGGCGGTGAAGACCCCGCCCCAATTAGGCGAACGATCTCGCGATGTTCCGGGCTGACTGCGGCTGCGAGCAACATCTCGGATATCAGCTTTATGTGAGGAGATAATCGCATTCGCACGGCCCGCCGCAGTTTTTCACATCGGTCCCACTCCTTCCAGCGCCCCAGATAAGGCAGCTCTGGACACAGGAGCCGCCACGAGTCCGAAGAATAATCGTTAGATGCGAGCGCGTCATGAACACGGAAAAATCCCCGCGCTACGAGTGCCGCGCCCCCAAGGTCACCGGCACGTAATCCGAGTGTGACCAACAAGAACGCCGTATACAAACGTAGCGGTGGCGGAAGCTCCTGAATGGGCTGCCGCGCCAATTGCACCACGTCTTCACGGGACGCACTGAGTACCTGGCGCGCGACCTCAGGTCGGAGAAACCATGCGCAGAGGGCCAGAGTCGCGGGCGACGACAATTCTGCATTCTGAAGGCGGTCGGCAGCGGGTGGCGCAAGAGCCTCCCGCCAGAGATCTGGTGGGAGGCGTTCTTGAGCAATCTTATTGTCGAGCCAACGGAAAGCACCTTCGATCGCATAGGGGCCTGCCTTTTCCACAACGTCACGCACGGCTATTCTCGTCGTAGCAACGAGCATGGCAACCATGATTTCTCCCCAGTCCTTAGCATCTAGTGACAATCCGTCGAGAACCTCATGAATGCGCCATTGTGTGTTCGCTGGCAGCCGCCAAGCTTCAACGTGGAAGGCGAGCTCCGGGCGATGCAGAAGGAAGAGGGGTATCAGCTCTGGCCTCTCCTCCGAAATTACCCTCAGATCACTTGGTTGGGCGGCGCTGGCCACCGCTGCAGCGAAAGCGGATGCACACGGTCGTTCCTGCTGACGAACCAACTCTGCCAACATCGAAAGAACCCGCTTTTCCCCCATTGGCCAGAGGCCTCGCGCGAGCCTGGAGAACCCGTGCGATGCCCCTGCGTATGGCTTTGCGCCATCGGCATCCAGCAGGAAAGAAGTCGTAGCCAAATTGCGCTTTAACTCCTCCTCAGATTCGGGGAGCTCGCGAGGACTCACTAACCACTCCTTGAGAAGAATTGCCTCCGATGGGTCCGAGAACGTCTCACCAACGGAACGGAGCGTTTCCATCCAATCGCTGTTTGGGCGGAGTACCACGCGGTCGTAGGCAAATGCCAACCGGGCGAATGCGCTGCGTGGATCATTTACATCGGTTCCATACGCGCACAGAAATGAGCGGAAGCCGCCAACGTCCGGAGCAAGCAGGTCATTAAGTGCCGCGCACATCCAAGACGGCGCCTTACCCGTTAGTGCAGCATCAGTTGCGGTTGTGCTATCGACGAGCAGGTATTCACCTTGGCGCTGCCAAGCTCGACGGTTCACTTCGGGCGACACCTGCAAATCGAAAGAATCGCCACTCCGACCGCGGTCTGCGAAGGAGCCGGTGGAAAAGCGGAAGTTCCGACGCAATCGTGGCCACTGCTGGGACCACAAGGCAAACACCAAACTCTCCGCCTTCGACGACGCGTTCGTCGGGAACACGATCGGCCGTTTCGGGGCGAGGTAGAGCCCTGCGAGCATCTTGCCCGCATCCGCCGTCACCGCGCTCGAAAGCCTTGGTGGTGTTGCGCCTTGCGGTTGGAAGTTAACCTTGGTGCGATACTCGTCCAGATTCGGGGAGACTGGCCGGCGAAAGGCGCGGCGAAGTGCGCCGAGGTCCGGTAGTTCCGCAAGGTCTGCCAACTCTATGAGCAAGACATGGCTCCACACGCAGCCGGGGCGTCGCATCTCTGGCGCAAGCCAGGTGCAAAAGAGTGCATAATAATTTGTTTCGCCCAGCGGCAGCCCAGTGTAAGCGGTGTCGAAGCCCTCTGCAGGTGCCGAGCCCGAAAGGTCGGTGGCCACCGCCAGAAAATGCCGCACTTCGGGAGGCATTTGCAGGGAAGCGCTCAGCAGATGGTGACCGCCGTCGTAGCCAAAGAGTGCTTGATGGAATGTGAACGCGACGCGCATATCGAGAACGCGTTAGTCCAGCTTCAGCAACCACCGCAGCGGGCGGGTCAGGTCTTTGGATGATTGCGTGTCCTCGACGAGGTTCACGCGATCCTGCGGAGGCACCCTACTCAGCTCCTTCAATTCCTCCTCCGTCCCGCCGAGCGCACTCACGCCGTAAACCTTCCTGACAAAGGTCTCGGCGTTGGAGCGGAGGTACTGGTCCAGCAGCGGCCATTCCCTGGCTAGGAACGCCCGGGGATCCTTGGGCTGGCGATTGCCCGGTTTCCCTACCGTATCCCACGCGGAAATCAACACCGCAACCCTCAGCGGGCGCGAGATCTCTGCCTTCGTACCAATAAACTGGAGTACGTCTACGAGCTGCACCTGCGGGCTTGCTTTCTTTAGGTCCCATGGCGCTGGCTTGACGTTCTTCTGCGCCCATTCCAGCATCTGTCCCAACAGCTCTTGATTGGACGCCGGGGTGTCGGCTCGCACAAAGACCAGCGCCCCGCTAATGGCCTCGAGATCATCGCGAAAGGACTCCGTCCACCGCCGGTCAGTCCATTGGTCTTGGAAAATCTCTCCTCTGAGATCAGGGAGAAAGAGCCGACCTCTACGCCCGGTTCTGGGATCTTCAAACCACAGTTCCGGCGCCGCCTCTTGAAGGCTACGCTCGGTGTGCACGAGCTTCTTGCCAGCGCGAAAACTTCTCTTGTCACGTTCAAGATAGCTTCGGTCTCCAGCCAGCCCGTAGCTGCGCAGAGCCTCGGGTGTTGGGGGACTTTGCAGTAGGTCATCCACCGCGTGAATAAAAGACGTCTTGCCTGTTTCAGGCAAACCGACGACGAGCAGTTGGTGTTCGTTCTCATCCATAGTCGAGTTACAGCCTACGCACCGAAGCGGCAGAAGTCCCGGGCGTGCTCAATTGAAGCGGGACTGCGCGCATCAGTATTCGTGTATCGATAAGTGGTTTCGACCCATGTTGCGAAAAGCTTGGCCACGGTTTCCTCGGTTGGCATCGAGCCATCAAGCGGGCGCGCGGCCAGCCGCCAGAGGTGAATCCTGGCCACGCGAGGCTCAAACTGGGCCACAAAATCGGTTTCAAGCCTTGCAGTAGCTTCGAGGTTCTCCGTCTTACGGTCCTCCCTGTTAAGCACATCCAGTTTTGAAACGATGAGATGCACTACCGTCTGGTTGCCGGCCTGCCCTGTCTGCAGGACGCGCTGAACAAAGTTCTTCGCCTTTGCGCAGTGGTCGTGCCGACGGTCGCGATCGGCAATCGCTTCGCCATCTACAACCAGGGCCAGATGGTCTGCCCGCCGCAGGCAGAGGAGCTGCGTGCACACACTCTCTGCTGTGATCGCCTCCGGATAGGTCTCGCCCGAAATGTCATTCAACAGTACGTCTACGGGATCACCACCATCGGGATGCCGCCGGACCGTGAAATGCAGAAAGCTGTTGTCAAATCGACGCGATGATTTCTCCATGGTCGGTGTTCCAACCCCGCTCTCGACGGTCGCTAGCCAATTCAATTCCTCCAAGCGCGGCAGCGTACGGCTCCCGGCGAAGTCGTACCCACCAACCGGGCCAGTCTGGAACATCTGATGCAGGCGTGCGAGAAGCGAGGTTTTCCCACTTTCCGACATGCCCGTCAGTGAAACGACCATGGCCCGCGCACGTCCGGAAAGCTCCCTTGCTTCAGCGATCTCCAGCGGAAGGCCCGAATAGAGCGCCTCAGTTGGCGCATATTGGCGAGCCATCGATTCGGAACCTCTGAAGGAATCGGCCAGTTGGGTTGCGGTCGCGTCTGAAAACTCATCAGCCAAACGATTCGGACACTCGTTCCCTCGGCCTTCTAAACACCGGCCGTCTATCGCAATCGTGCAATCCCTCAACTTGCAGCGCGCCATGGGGATCAGCTCTTCTCTAAGGCACCCAGCGCCTTCAGAAACATCAACTCGACGTAGAGCTGCTGAGCGGCTTCCGCAGGCGACAGAGGATGCTCAATGCTCACGCCGGGGCAGAGTTTCGGCACCACTCTCGCTGCGCCTACCGCTTCGCCGAACTCTTCGCACTTGGCGAGCCCAGTGATAATTGGCACGAAATCGCGGCCCTCGGAAGCATCGATGCTCCGCAGCAGCCCTGCCCGCCAGCCGGCATCGGCTGCGGTCCAGAAATCGATCAGGGTGTGGGCCTTCTTCGGGCCGCTCTTGCACGGTTTGAGCACGCGAGCGAGTAGTGCATCTGCGGAGGGCGGCGGCGGCAGTATTTGCGTGCGGTCCGCAGCCTCTGCCGCCGCAATCAACGCGTAGGCCGGTGCCGTCAGCCCGGATGTGCGGCGTCTCAATGAAGTGCTGTACTCGCTGATCACCCACCACAGAAGCCCGGTTTCCTCAGCTAGTCGCCGGATCTGTTCAGCTAGCCGGCTCTCAGGCGCGTCGCCGAAGTACGTGGGTCGTTGCCGTTCAGCCTCGGCTTGCAGATACGCTTCCGCCGCCGCAAGAATTTCCGGTTGTGCTGGCAGCGTAGATCTCTTGGGAAAGACAGCGGCCCGCAACCCAAGGGCGAAGGCGCAGCCCTCCGCCGACCCTTCATCGAACGTAGTGACCATTACCACACCCGCCATAAGGCGCAATTGTTCCGCGTTGTTTGCCACGGGGAACTCCTTATCCAACGTGAGCAACCCGTCGGTAAACCATGCGTTCTCGGTGGTCTCTGGTTTTGGAAAAAGGAACAGGCGCAGCAACCGTGGTATCGACGACCGTGAGAGTGCTCTCGAATACTCCTCCGCCGTCTGCCATCGGCGCTCAACCAGTATCGGATCTGAGTGGATGTTGACGTTACGAAACCAATCGATCAAGTGTGGGTGCATAATCTCTTAGGTAACAAACGGATTCGGGCTATCCTTCAACGTTGGGGTTCTGGAGGCGACGGCGGTCCAGAACCTCGCAAGACCGTGCGGCTCTTCCGTCGCACGGCGAAAAACCTCCGCCCACATCGTCTGGGGGTTGAGCGCGTCATCGCCATCGCGCAGCAAACCCGCTTCGTTGGCGGCAGTATAGCGGTCAGGGGTCCTGAGACGGAAGAACTGGACCAGCAATTCGCGCTGCGCGGTTTCCTTTGGCGTGGGCATCGGCGGTTCGGAAGACGGCTTGTCGTTCACCGGTGCGGAACAAAACTCAGAAGCAGGGCCAGCCACTATGGGAATTATAGCCTTTGCGACGGGCGGCGTCCATGCCGGGATGTTGACGCGGCGTATATCCACTGGCTCGTCGTCCTCGTTGCGCCGGGAGCGGAACTGGTAGTTCTGCTTGTCAAATTCGCGGGTGTGCGTCCGCACGATCAACTCGGGATGAGCATTGGCTCCCTCCACGATAAGCTGCACGATGTGATACGTTGGCAGCCATTCTGGATCGCGTCGCGAGGGCTGAACCGCTCCGGCAAAAAGCTGGACCTGCTTCACATCTGCGGCGATGCGTGCGCTGTGTTCGTGGCCGAATAGCACCACCGGGACAAAAGTCCGTAGCGCGTTGCGGAGCGCCCCTTTATCCAGAAGCCACTCCGGTGGATGATGGCACAATACCACGTCTACGACACCACCCGAATGTTCAAAATGCGAGGTTTGAAACTCGGATACCAGCAACTTGCCCGGAGCGTCCGCCGCATCGGAAACCAACGCCGAATTCAGCCCGTGCAGACGAACAGGCCGACCGTCGTCAAGCGCTTTCCAAAAAGTCCGCCACCACGCCAGCCTACCTGGCTCTGTTCGGCACTCGTACCCCTGGGCGAAATCATTATAGCCCCTGAGTGGGGCAAGCATAGTGTGCAGTGGATCGCGCTGGAGTTGCTTCGCTATGATATCGCGCCAAACAACTGGGTCAGCAGCCTCGCGCAGCCGAACATGCGAGTCCCAGAGAGGGAACTCCGGCTCAACGTATGCCCGGTCCACGTCGTGATTGCCCGGAACCACATAAGTACTAGCCGCTGACGCACCAGTCCTGGTAAAGACCTCATCAAGCCATACCTGGGCGCGCTGGTACTCCTCATGTTTCCCGGCGAAGGCGATGTCGCCGGTGATGAGCAGTCCATCGTAGCCGGCGCCATCGGCGGGTCTGCGTTCGAGATCTTCTAGCAAGGCCCGTCGGATCTGTCGGTCGAGGTCAAACTGCGAAAGATCGTCCCGCGGGGAGAAGTGGATATCCGAGAGATGGACAAACGTGATCATAGGGTCGAGGTGCCGTTCCTCGCTGGTACCCGACTCAAGGCGACCGTCTTCCTCGCAGATGGATTCGGCCTTCCCGGTTGGCGATGGGCACCAGGTCGGGAATGCCTCCTGCAGTCGGTTACAGACGCATGCATTCCTTCGGCGATCCCTTGCCGGAAGCTATAGGGTAGCAGTTTGCGCAGTACGTCACAATTGAAAATTAATCTCAACTCACCCCACATACCGCGCGTACAAACTCCGCGCCACGCCGGTGTCGCTGGTGCCCTTGACGATCGCGCGGCCGTCGGGGAACACCGTCATCTCGTACGGCGCAACCAAAAACCTCAGCGCAAATTCGTTGGCGCGGACTTCGCCCAGCGGCTCCAGACGCGCTTTCAATGCCGCCAGGTCAATCGGCCGCTCGCGCTCGTGGATCTGCACCGCGTTCCGGCCGCACAGGCTCGCCGGCGGGCGGGGCGATTCTTCCAGGTAGGGGAATTCGCGGCGGGCGCACGCGGGGCATTCCGGGTCCATCCGCGGGCCTTCGATCTGCCGGATGTCTCCGTCCCATACGTCAATCGTGGTGAGGCGCGCGCGCACCAGGCCGGCATTGCCGGAGAGAATCTTCAGCGCATCCGCCACCTGGAGCGACGCCACCGCCGAGATAATCGCGTTCAACACTCCAGCGGTCTCGCACGTTGGCTGGACGCCCGCGGGCGGTTCGGGATAGACGCAGCGCAGGCACGCTGTGCGTCCCGGAATCACCGGCATGGTCAGGCCGTAACTGCCCACGGCCGCTCCGTAGATCCACGGAACGCCGCGGCTCACGGCGAAATCGTTGATCAGGTACCGCGTTTCAAAGTTGTCGGTGCCGTCCAGAATGAGGTCCGCGCCGCCCAGCAACTCCGCCACGTTCGAGGGCGTGAGGTCCGCCACCACGCCGCGCGCGTGAACGCTGGAATTGATACGCGCGACATGCCGCTCGGCGGCCGCGGCCTTGGGAAGCGACTCGGCGGCGTCGGATTCCTCGAACAGCCACTGGCGATGCAGGTTGCTCGGCTCCACGTAATCGCGATCGACGATGGTGAGCGTGCCCACCCCCGCCCGGGCCAGCGCCGCAACGTGAAAACTCCCCAGCGCGCCGCAGCCCACCACCACCGCGTGCGACCGCAGCAGGGCCTCCTGTCCCCGTTCCCCGATGCCTGGAAACAGGATTTGCCGGGAATAGCGCTGGCGCTCTGCCGCGTCCATCAATCCGATGGTAACAAAGTCGCTATGAACGACTTACGGTATCATGAACTTGGTGCGATCGCTGCTCGCCAACTTTTCTTGCCTGGTTGTCTGTCTGGCGGCTGCGCAGCCCTGCTCTCTCCTGGCGCAATACCAGAAGTATGACGGCAAGGAAGTGCTCACCATTCAGTTCGATCCGGTCGAGCAGCCTTTGGACCCCTCCGAGCTGTACGAAATCCTGCCGCTCAAAATCCACCAGCCGCTCAGCATGGCCTCCGTCCGCGACTCCATCGAGCGGCTGTTTGCCACCGGAAGGTACGCCGATATCCAGGTGGATGCCGAGCCCTACCAGAACGGTGTCATCGTCCGCTTCCTCACCAAGAACAGTTGGTTCATCGGCAGTGTGTCGGCGGTGGGCAGCCTGTCCAATCCGAATCCCGGGCAACTGGAGAACGCCACGCGGCTCGATCTCGGCCAGCCTTACACCGATGCCAAACTCCAGGAGGCCGTGGCCGGCCAGCAACGGCTGCTCGAAAGCAACGGCCTTTACGGGAGGGGCATCCACCCGGAGTTGGATTACGACCGCGCCCACCAGCAGGTGAATCTCCGCTTCGAAGTCGACAGCGGGAAGCGTGCGCATTTCGCTCCACCTGTTCTGACCGGCGAGTTGAAAATGGATCCTGGAAAGATCGCCGGCGCCACCAAATTCCGCCGCTGGATCATCCACACCTGGAAGCCCGTCACCCAGACGCGCGTGATCGAGGGCATCGCTGGGGTCCGCGCGCTGTATGACCAGGAGGACCGCCTGGAAGCCAAGGTCGCGCTGGATTCCCTCAAGTACGACGCCGGGACCAACAGCGCCCTTCCCACCATCCACATCGAGGCGGGGCCGCGCATCGAGGTCCGCACCACCGGCGCCAAGGTCTCCCAAAGAAAGCTGCGGCGCTTGGTTCCGGTCTTCGAGGAACACGCCGTGGATCACGACCTGCTGGTCGAAGGCGCACGCAACCTGCGCGATTATTTCCAGTCGGACGGCTACTTCAACGCCGAGGTCGAGTTCAAGGAGCAGGGCGTCGTCAACGATAAGTCCTCCATCGATTACGTGGTCTCCACCGGCGAGCGCCACAAGCTGGTAGCCATCGAAATCCGCGGCAACCGGTACTTCGACACGGAAACCATTCGCGAGCGCATGTTCCTCCAGAAGGCCTCGTTCCTCCAGTTTCCGCACGGGCGCTATAGCGAGAGCCTCCTCAGCCGCGATGAGGATTCCATCGTAAATCTGTACCAGTCGAACGGCTTTCGCGACGTGCGGGTGACCGACCGGCTGGAGGACAACTACCGCGGCCAGGCCGGCGATATGGCGGTCTCTCTCACCATCGACGAAGGGCCGCAGTACTTCGTCAATCACCTGGAGGTCGAGGGCATCCGGAGCTTGGACCAGGCGGCCATCCTGAAAATGCTCAACTGCACCCAGGACCAGCCTTTCAGCGAATTCAACGTGGCGGTGGACCGCGATACCATCCTGGCGCAATACTTCGACAACGGGTTCCCCAATGCCACCTTCGAGTGGAGCTCCAAGCCGGCCGGGAAGCCGAACCTGGTGGACCTGCGTTTCACCATCGGCGAAGGCAATGAGGAATCCGTGAAGGAAGTGATCGTTAACCAGGGCGCGCTCAAGACCACGCGCCCCGGCCTGGTCTATCGAAACCTCAATCTGAATCCCGGCGACCCGCTTTCCCCCACGGCGATCACCGAAACCCAGCGCCGCCTCTACGACCTCGGCGTCTTTTCGCGCGTCGATACCGCCATCCAGAATCCCGACGGCGAGACCAGCCGCAAGTACGTGCTCTATGAATTGGAAGAAGCGCGGCGCTACTCTTTCGCGGTGGGCCTGGGCGCGCAGTTGACCCGCATCGGCGGCTGCACCACCTGCCTCGACGCGCCCGCCGGCCAGACCGGCTTCTCCCCGCGCGTCTCGCTCGATTTCACCCGGTCCAACCTGTGGGGCCTGGCCCACAGCATCAGCCTGCGCACCCGCATTTCCACACTGGAACGCCGCGCCCTGCTCACCTACACCTGGCCGCACTTCCACAGCCAGGACCGTTTCAACGTCTCGTTCACCGGCCTCTATGAAGATGAGAACGACATCCGCACTTTTTCCTATAAGCGCGAGGAAGGCTCGGCGCAATTGTCGCAGCGCTTCTCCAAAGCCACCACCTTGTTCTATCGCTACACTTACCGGCGGGTCAGCGTCGACCAGGCAACTCTCAAGATCACCCCGTTTCTGATCCCCCTTCTTTCGCAGCCGGTGCGTCTGGGCCTGATCGCCGGCGGCTTCATCCAGGACCGCCGCGACGACCCCGTGGACCCGCATAAAGGCATCTACACCACACTGGACGTGGGGCTGGCCGAGCACGTCGTCGGTTCGCAGCGCGACTTCCTGCGCTTTCTGGCGCGCAATGCGACCTACCATCCCCTGGGCAAGAAGCTGGTGCTGGCGCGCAGCACGGAATTCGGCGACATCTACGCGTTCCGCTACAGCGGCGACGTGCTCGCAGCCATCCCCCTGCCGGAGCGCTTTTTCGGCGGCGGCGGCACTTCAAACCGCGGCTTCCCGGAAAACCAGGCCGGACCTCGCGACCCGGTGACCGGCTTCCCGCTAGGGGGCACGGCGGTCTTCTTCAACCAGACCGAGCTGCGCTTCCCGCTGGTCGGCGACAATATCGGCGGCGTCCTGTTTCACGACGCCGGAAACGCCTATTCCAGCCTCGGCGATCTTTCCTTCCGCGTGCGCCAGCGCAACCTTCAGGATTTCGATTACATGGTCCACGCCGTAGGCTTCGGAATCCGCTACCGCACGCCCGTCGGCCCCATCCGCGTCGACTTGGCATACAGCATTAATCCGCCGCACTTCTTTGGCTTCAAAGGAACCCTGCAGGACCTGATCAACGCGGGCGTGAACCCCTGCGCCGGCGCCGCCAGCCAATGCGTGGTGCAGGGCGTGAGCCATTTTCAATACTTCTTCTCGATAGGACAGACGTTTTGAGGCGGCGCTCTCCATTCCGGCCGTGGCGCACGCCCGCTGCCAGGCGCGGCTCAGTGTCGTGCTGTTACCTGGTCTGCAGCGTCACTCCGGCGGGGCTCGTGCGATCCCCCACCTTCAATTGGATTTGATGCGCCCCAAACGCCAGTGCCGGCACCTGGAAATTCACCTGCAATATCCCGTTCACCATATATGGCGCGGCGCCGCAGTACTGCGTCGCCACCGGCTGACCGTCGATCAGCAGCACGGTCGTCAGCGCCGGTGCCGGCAACGTAGTGGTCACCACCAGACCGTCGGGCAAAGCCGGCGTAGAAACGCCATAGCCTTCGGCGAACAGCAGGAGCACGTCGCCCGCGCCGGCCGGGTTGGCCGCATTGACCGCTGAGCCGTCGGGCCGCACGATCGCCCCATCCCCCTGACCTGAGCTGTTCAGCGTAAACAAGGCTGGGTTGGCGGGAGCCACCGCGACGTCCGCTGGCGGCGAGGAAAGTCCCTGGTACTGTGCCGTGATGGTCACCGTGCTCTTGCCGGCCAGATCGTAAGGAGCCATCAGGCTAACTTGCCCGCTGGAGGTGTAGATGAGCGGCCCGGGTGTGTCGTCGAACAGCACCTGAGTGCCGGCCAGCAGGGTCGTCACCTTCCCCGTGCTGTCCACTTGCAGGCCGGTCGATTGGGCCGGTCCAAGACCCTGTCCGAACAGCGTCAGCATCTCGCCCGGTGAAACCCCATTCGTGGCGCTGGAGGAATAACTGGCGGCGCTGGTCACTCCCGCGCCCGGGGCGCTGGGGCCCTGCTGCGCCAGGAAGTACACCCAGTTGCCGTTGGCGGCTACCAGCTTGCGGCCATCGTCCGACATCCAGGCGAAGCCATCGAGCGGTCCGCGATGGATGGTGGTGTCCAGATCGCCGCTGGTCCACAACTGGCGGCCGTCGCGGCCGATGACGGCCAGCCCGGTGGCGCCGACATCGTTCGACCCGGTGTCCTGGGTGGTGAGCAGCATGTACGAGGCGCCGTTGGCGATGGCCACCATTCCGGCGTTCGTATCCTGGTCGAACACCACGCCGCTGAGATCGAAGAGCAACACTCCAAAGTTCGAACTGCCCACTGCGGCGATGTACGACTCGTCGGGGGCGATCATGACGTCGCTGGGACCCGCCGGCACTGGGTATTGCCAGAGGATTCGGCCGGTGGGTCTGTCGAGCAGGGACAGGTAGTACCCCTCCTTGCCGCCCACCAGGATGTAGTTTGCCGACATGTGGAAGGCGATGGGCCACGATCCCACATAAGTGCGCCAGGCCAGGGTGCCGTCGATGTGAAGGCAATAGAAATAGCCGTCGCCGCTGCCGGCATAGAGCGTGGCGTCGCCGTCCTCAAAGTCCAATGTCCGCACCTGCCCGTTGAGGAAGCGTTGCCACACTACTTTCCTGGAGGCTATGTCCAGCAGGTACACGTTTCCGCTCGAATCGGCGGCGGCGAGGTACTTCGCGCCGTGAGAAATCCGGACTTCGCGGAACCCGCTGGGATCGGTGGACCCGAGGTTCCCGACAGACCAGACCACCTGGTCGGCGTTGTTCAGAAGATAGACGCCATTATCGGACCGGGTGGTGTCGTCACGCGCCGTGGCGACCAGCGATCCATCGTCCGCTACCGACACCGCGGGGGTTTCCGCGTACAAAGGGAACTGCCAGAGCAGAGCGCCGTCGCCGCCGAAAAACGACAGGTTGGCCTGCGCGAGGTAGGTCTGGCTGTCGGCGCCGGACGGCACGATGGAGTGGAAAGGAGCAAACGCGAAGTACTTGCCGTCCTTGGAGGCTTGTCCGGTGTATTGATTCAGCACGCCATCGGTTTTCGACGTGACCGTGTAGGCGGGTCCCTGCACCGCGGGTTTCATGGGACCATCCAGCCGGATGGTATCGCCGGCGTGGGGCGCCACGGCGGTGTGAAAGTCGGCATATCCCGCGGCAGTGATCTTCACCCCGTAGGGCTTCCAAAAGCCGCTCTGCGCCAGGGCGTAGGCGGTAAGCGCGACGCTGTAATGGCCCGCCGAATCCGTATACGGAAGGAACGGGCTCTCGTTCTGCCCGATGAGTTTGACCCCGGCGTTCGCGATCGGCTTCCCGGTCGCGGCGTCGTACACCGTTCCCTGGATGGTGGCGTTGTTGTCACCGATGGGCGGACCTTGGCCGACAATCGGCGCGGTAGAGTAGACATGCACCTGATTGTGGAGAGTCACCGTCTGGGATTGCGCCAGGATCTCGGCGGGAGTCTGACCGTTTCTTTTGGGGGAGATCGTGAATACGATGACGTAATCGTAGACACTTCCGGCGGTCCATGCGCTCTGGTCCAGATCGCTCCAGTTGAGGACGAGCCAGAGGCGCTGCGTCTCGTTGGGCTGAAGGTACAAGGGCCCCGGCTGTGGAAACGGCGCGACACCCAACTGATCGGTGCTGATCGAGAACCCGTTTGGCCCGGTGACGACGGACGATTGATCGAGCTCGGTGTAAGCGCCGATGTTCTTGATGTCCACCCAGCGGATGATCTTGTAATCGTGAGGATAGACGAAATCGGCGGTGGAATCGTATTGCAGTTGGAGGTTGGGGACGGACGCCACGGGCCGCGTGGCCGCCACCGTATTCTGGAGCAGCGACGGGTCGATCGCCGGCAGTTGAACCGGAGCGAAATCGCTAGCCTTCGGCCTCCGTTGCGAAGCGTCTATGACTGTCTGGGTCTTAGCCAAAGTCGAAAAGGCCGCTACAAGTACTACCAGGCCGGCGTAGCAGCGCGGCATCCGTGAAACGATCCGGCGAGCCAGTCGCTTCATCGAGCACCTCCTTGGCTGACGGGCACGAGTGATCTTCAAGCCGTCGGCGGCGGTCTCATACTGCCCGGAATGTCCTTCTGGGGTCCCGGCTACCAGTCAGCATACACCAAGTCGCCTTCCTTCGCGTTTTCTAGTTGCAGTTGTTCCCTCTGGGAGCCGTAGCCTAATCGTTTGTCCGACTCGCGCACCAGGATGAGGCCACCGTAAGGGCGACCCGTGATCCCAGGAAGTCGGGCAGAAGAACCCGTTTTGACGCCGTTCCCGACAGAAGCGTCGTCGTGATCGCACGTAGCGACGCATTGTCCGGGTGACAATTCATTGTCTCTGCGGAATCAATCACTTACGTTTCTTACTCTGCCCCACCGTTGTACACTGTGGACAGGAGGGAATCCGCCGTGATCCTGATCCGAATTTGGCTTTGTTCCGCATCTCGGGTGAAGCAGCCGAATCGGCTCGTTTCCGGGATTCCGGCGTCTCCAGCGGTCAATCGGCGTCTTTTGGCTTCGTTCCGTTCTCCTGGCGGTCGGGTGCCTCCGCAGTCCAATGCTGGCCTTCCAGACAGACGTATCCAATTGAACTTAGGGCACTTACACAAACGCTCTCGAATCATCTGGCTCCGTACCACCCGTGTGACGCATCTTGCAAAAAAGGCCCTCAAGATGCGTCACAAAATCCCGACCCACGGACGCAACCCATTGAAAAAGAGGAGCTTAAAAGGTCGTGAATGACAACTCCACACACCCGGACAAGATGCGTCACCCGCGTGGGGTGCTGGGCCGGTCTGGGGAAGCCGGTCCCAGGGGGCACCCCGTCAGAGAGCGGTGGGACAAGGCTACTACCGCGCTGGCGTTCGCCCTGCTCTCGCTCGCCGTCCCCGCCCGCGCCGAGATCATCGACCGCATCGCCGTCTCGGTGGGCAATCGCGTGATCACCGAAACCGACCTCAACCGGGAAATCCGGGTGGTTGCTTTTCAGGACGGGGTGAAGCCCGACTTCAGCCCCGCCGGCAAGCACGCTACCGCCGAGCGCATGGTCGAGCAGGTGCTCATCCGGCGTGAACTCGAAATCAGCCGCTACCCGGTCCCCACCGCCGCCGAGGTGGCGCCGGTGCTCCAGGCGTTCAAGAAGGAGCGCTTTCCGAACGACGAGGCATACCAGCGCGCCTTGGCGGATTACGGCATCACCGATCGGGATGTGAAGGACCTGCTGCTCTGGCAGCGCACGCTGCTGCTGTTCATCGAGGTGCGCTTTCAATCCGGCGTCCAGGTGACCGGCCAGGATATTCAGGATTATTTCGACAAGGTGGTGAAGCCGGCGGCGGAAGCCGCCCATCCCGGCCAGCCTATCGGCCTCGAAGACTATCGCGACCAGATCGAGCAGACGATCACCGGCCAGCGCGCCGACCTGCAAATGGATACCTGGCTCCAAGAGGCCCGCAGCCGCACCGAAATCGTGTTCCACGAACAGGTGTTCCAGTGACGCGCCGGCGCATCGCGTGGATCGGCGCGGGCGGGCTCGCGGGTCTCGCTCTCGTCGCCGTTGCCGCCATCCTGGTGCTCCGCAGCGCCTGGTTCTACGAAAAGGTGCGTGAGCGGGTGGTGAGCACGGTGGAGACGGCCACCGGCGGCCGCGTCGAAGCCGGATCGTTTCAGTTCGATTGGAAGCGGCTGCGGGCCCAGATCGGGGCGTTCACCCTCCACGGCACGGAGCCCTCCGGCAAGCCTCCGCTCTTCCGCGCCCGAACCGTCGCCGTGGGTCTGAAGATTATCTCGATTCTCGAGCGCCGCGTCGACATTCAGTACCTCGAAGTGGTCGAGCCGCGCGTCTACCTGACCATCGATTCCGGCGGCCGCACCAACCTGCCGGCGCCCAAGATGCACGGCGGGCGCTCCACGGCGGAGACCATCCTCAACCTGGCGATTGGCCGCTTCAGCCTGCAAAACGGAGTGTTCGAGATCGAATCGCGCGGCCGGGTCCCATTCGACGCGCGCGGCCGCAACCTGAACGCGAAGTTCCTCTACGAACGGGCCGGGCCGCGCTATCGCGGCGATCTCTCCATCGAGCCGGTCGAAGTGGCGTGGGGCAGCTACGGGCCCATACCGTTGAACGTCGCCATGGCCGTGACCTTCGAGAAGAACCGCATCGGCGTCACCTCCGCGAAACTGGCGACGGGCGATTCCCACATCGATTTCTCCGGCGCGGTCGAAGACCTGGTCTCGCCCCACGGCTCCTTCCGATACGACCTGCGCGCTTCGCTCGCCGACGTGAACCGGATTCTGCGCGTGCCGGAACTGCGGAGCGGCATGGCCGGCGTTTCCGGCAACGCCGTTTGGGCGGGATCTTCCAACTACTCCGCCACCGGCCGCGTGCATGCTTCCGGCGTGGAATACCGCGACTCTTTCGTGCGCCTGCGAGGTTTCCGCGTCGATGCGGCGCTGGCGGCTGGAACGGCGGGAATCGGCCTGAGTGGTGTCCGGCTCTCGGGCAACGAGGTGAACTCCACCAGCCAGGTTCCCGCGGAGGGCAGCATCGCCACCGCCGGTTTACGCGGCCGCGATCTCGAATTCCACGGCGTGGCGATCGACGCGTTGGGCGGCAACTTTCGCGGCGAGGTGCTGCTTCGCAATCTGGATCGCTACACGGTCACCGGCCAGATTGCGGGTTTCGGGGCCCGCCGCGTGGCGGCCCTGTATAGCGCCCAACGGCTGCCATGGGACAGCCTGGTGTCGGGCCAGGTGAACCTGGAAGGCTCACTGCTGCGGCCCATTGAACTCCGCGTTTCCACTAGCCTGGAACTGGCGCCGGCAACCGAAAGCCCGCTGGTCCACGGGCAGATTTCCGCCAGCTACGAAGCGCTCGGCGGCATATTGGACCTGGGCCGCTCCTCCGTTACGTTGCCTTCCTCGCACGCCGTTTTCTCCGGCGCTTTCGGCCGCGAGATGCGCGTTCAGCTTGAAACCCGCGATCTCGACGATCTTCTGCCGGCAATCGGCCAGAGCGCCGCCAGGCTGGCGGTGAAGCTCTCGAGCGGCGGCGCCGTGGTTTTCGATGGCACGGTCACTGGCTACCTGGATAACCCGCGGATTGCCGGGCATCTGCGCGCCACCCGCTTCTCATACCTGGCAGTGGGCTTCGCCTCTCTCGACGCGGACGTGAGCGCATCGCCGGAGAACCTGGGGCTGCGGAATGCCGTCCTGGTCCGCGGCCCCGCGCGCGCGCAATTCGATCTGTCGGTGGGCCTGAGCCAGTGGAAGACGGGCGACGGCAGCCTGGTCTTTGGGAACGCCACCATCCGCGACGCCCCGCTAACAGACCTCGCGGCGCTCGCCGGCGCTGGAAGCACACCCGTCACGGGCACCCTCAATGCAACCGCGCAATTGACCGGCACCATCGGGAAACCGCTCATC